>JABDCQ010000024.1 GCA_013288075.1 Chlamydiota bacterium
AAATATGTTTTTAACTATTTAGCCCTTGCCTTACCTAGAGTAGAAGAAATAGAGAGAGAAGTAAAAACTGAATGGGTTTCTTTAGGTATCCACAAGGCCATGGATAAGTTATGTGAGAAATCGGATAAACATGTAGGAAGCTCTGGTAAAAAACTTAGTGACTTAAGTGAATTAGCAACAGAGACAGTTGCAAGAATTGTACATTTCCAAAAAGAGTTAGCTCCAGCTCTTTCTTTGTGAAGCGGTAGCGATTTTTAGTGTTTTTCGGTATTTGGTGATGGTGCGTCTTGAACAAAGAAGCCCGAGCTTTTGCATAGCATCTGAAAGATCCTGATCAGAAAGCGGGGTATTTTTTTCTTCTTGTTTTATCATTTTAATTAACAAGTCTTTAGCTTCCTTATTAGACACTTCTTCTCCTGTAGTTTTTTTGAGCTTTGCGCAAAAAAAGCTGCGTAAAGGAAAAATTCCCGCAGGACATTCTATGTATTTTTGAGAAACCGCTCTAGCAATGGAGGATTCATGGACTCCTAGCTCAAGAGCTGCCTCTTGCATATTCATAGGGGCAATGCTAGATGTTTTCCCTTCTAAGAAGGGGCCCTGAAGCTTAATTAACAAATTCCCTAGTTTTTCTAGCATGGTTTTTCTTTTATCGATCATTTGAAAAACCCATTTAGCTGCAGTGATATTTTTTCGGATTAAAGAAGTTTCTTCTTTATCCAAAATTTTTTCCTCTAAGATGTTTAAGTAAAAGGGAGAAAGTTTAAAGGCAGGAAGAATGTCTTCTTTGATTTCTACTTTCCAGGCCTCTTCGTTTTGTATAATCAGAATATCTGGAATAATAGAATTTCTCTCTTTTAAATCGAAAATAGAAAGAGGATTTAGGGATAAAGGGACAATCTCCTCTTTTATTGCTCTTTGTATTTCTTTTATGCTGCATCCCAATAGTTCTTTTAGTTTATGCATCTTTTGGTAGAGGAGTTCTTGAAATCCTTTTTCGATGATTTGATAACTTAAAGAGTTTTTCTTATCTCTAATTTTAAGTTGCAAGAGAAGAGCGTCTCTCAGATCAAAAGCAAAGATCCCGGGAGGCTCTATCCTTTGGAGCTTCTCTAAAACCTGAGAGAGTTTTTCCATTTCCTTCCCCTTAGATAATTCCTCAAAAGAAATAGAGATAAACCCTTTTTCATCCAAATGAGAGGAAATTTCTTTTGCTAGGGCAAGTTCTTCTTCTGTAGAAAAGGCTCTTTCTATTTCTAGGCTTAAATAGTCATAAAAAGAAATCTTAGCAGCTGTTTCAGCTTTTAAATGATTCTTGTTTTCTGGAAATAGAGATCCTTTAAAGAGGTCATCGAGGTCATCTAATACCTCAAATCCTGAATGCTGAAAATTAAGCTCCTCTGCTTCCTCGCTCTCTTTTTCTTCTTTTTCTCCTAAGCATTCTTCATATTCAAGAGCCGGATTTTGCTCTAGGTGAGTGGTGATCCACTCTCGAAGTTCAATAGCCGGCATTTGAAGCACCTGAAATGCTTGCTGCATCGCTTCTCCGAGGACCGGCCTTTGCGACGGCTGCATCTTAAAGGAAAAATCCATCTAGCGCCTAATTTTGTAAACTAATTATTTTACATAACAGGTTCTAGGTCTCTTGTCAAATGAGGGCCTCTATTACATCTTTAGCTTCTATAATCTTGACATCTGGAGGAAGTTCTAAGTGTTTAGGTTTTTCGGGAATGAAGAGGACGTATTGCAATTTGGCCCTTGGGTGTCGTTTAATAGGAGGGATTCCCTTACTTTTTAGTTCTTGGATTGTTTTGTAAATCCAGTTTGCGGAAGGTTTTTTTTCAGTCCATTTAGCTTCTCCGATTAGGAAGTGCATTCCATCAATTGACTCTGAAAGAACGTCCCATTCTTTATTTTGCCCTTCCCAATAGCGTCCGGCTTGCCCGTAGATTGTTTCCCAGTGTTCAGAGAGGCGGGGAATTGCTAAACGGCAAAGCTCCTCCCAGGTAATTGAAAATATAGCTGGTAAACACTCCTTATCGATGTACTCTCTAATAGAATTTTCGGGCATTTTAGCAAATAAAGAGATCTCCTTATCACTAAGCCTAAGCATGATATGATCTGGATGGGGGGTTAAATTAGCAAGTTTTTGCCGGCACTTAAAAAAAGTACGCTTGTTTTTAGTTAGACGCAGAAGGCCTGCTAAAAGAGCCAAAAAGGGCAAAAATTTTAAAAATAGTATAGAAGAAGGTAAATCATAAAAGACATGGACCATATCTAGCGCTAAAGTTAAAACAAGCAAGAAGATAAAGACGTAAGACTCATAGGAATATTGAAATAGAGGACCTAAAAACCTTCTTAAGGGATTTTTTGAGGTACGATAAGCTAAAATCTCTTCAAATTTTGGTTCGGAAAAAGCTGCTCTCGCAGCATGAACAGCCTCATGAGCCAAGATTTCTTCTCTTTTATAAATCCCTAAAAAATGCCCTTTTTTAAGGGCTGTTTTAAGCTGTATAGAAGGATAATCTCCCTCAATCCAGGTAGCGGCCGCTTGCCAGAAGGGAAGGTTCTTATCCTCATAATAAGCTGAAACAAAAAGCGGGCGTATATCATAAACAGGAACAGTAATAGCAAAAGCCCCTTCCCAATCCTTTAGAGGTATTGAACTGCTCTCCCGCATCTTCCTAAAACGCTCCACCCGCAAGAAAAAAGCCTCTCTGCCCTCATCCGGCCCCGGAATCAGCCCCTCCCTATTCAACTCCTTTAAATCCAGCATCTAACCCCTTTTGTAAAAAGAGAGGAAAAAATCTCTCTCTCTTTCTTCCTCTGTGGTTTCTTCCCTCTGTGGTTTATCTTTGGCTAACCTGAAGTCAACAACGACTTAGCCGAAGATAAACCACAGAGACAAGAAACCACAGAGGAAGAGAGAGAGAAAAAAATTACTCGCTCTTTGTTTTTCTCTTATTCTTTTTGAGGAAGAGGATGAGGAGAGCTGCAAAGCCGGCGATATTTAGGGCTGACATGATGCCGAAAAACAGGAGGATTTTGTTTGTTTTTTTGCTTAGCATCATGAGCCTTTCGCGGGCCATCTTCTCAAACTTTGACTCATTTTCAAACCATGTGCCAGCATAGGTATGCCGCGCCATAATCGCATCAACATCTTTCGGAGCATTAAAATAATAGGCAGGAAATACCATGTCATGATTTCCCTCTCTATTTCCTAAAGCCTTTATAGACTCTCCAAGAACAAGAAAAGTGCGGTGAGATACGCGGTTAATGACAGCATCTTTATCTTTTCCAGGATAATCTCTTTCGATCTTCTCCCATTTTTCCTCTAGCCAATCAAGAGCGTATTTAAGGACAGGATGAGAAGCTCTTGCCCCTACGATATTATTTGTAGGCATGACAGAAGAGCTAAGAGCTGTTTCAAAAGGCACTTCAAGTCCGCAATAAAGATCGTAGGCAATATTTAATTTATCAAAAGAGGCTACACATTTCACATCGTGATCAACGTAAATGCCCCCTTCCTGATAAAGAATTTCGTATCTTAAAATGTCAGATTTTTCTCCGTAATTATCCGATTTGTAGTAGCAGTCATAGAGTTTTGTAAACTTAAAATCTTTGATGAACATTTTTTTCATTGCAGGGTGCGGCAAGGGCCTGTCGCGATCGGTCCAAAACTTCACTTCAAAATCGGGGTTTTTAGCAATCCAAGAACGCACGTTTTGAATCGATTCTCTCGGGAAAGATTTGGGGCCAATCCAAATGAAGTGGAGCGTTTTAGGAATTTTAAGTTTTTTACTATCTGTTACAAGGTAGGGTTTATTACTTTCAAAAACGTCTTTAAAGAAGGCTAGGTTATCAAAGTCTTCTTGTGTTTGGATAAGCTTCCAAGCAGGAAGCTGATTACCCATTAGGGTTTCAAAATCAGAGGTGTCTTTTTTTTGCGTTTCTTTTTTAGCGCAAGAAGTAGCCAAAAGAAGGAAAATAAAAAGAGATTTTATCAATGTAAGCATAGACCCGCCTTAAAAATATCTGTATACGGAGAATGTTAAGATCAGTAGATTATATGGCTTTAGCATTTTTATGACTACTTGAATGGAAGAAATAGAAGCATTTGTTGCGCTCAACCACATTCCTTATATAGGTGCAGTGAAAGTTCAAAAGCTCCTTTCTGCTTTTGGATCGGCAAGAAGCATCCTTTTAGAGCCCTTAGCTTCTATTGCTTCTATATTAGGAGAGAAAGATAGATCTCTTCCCTTTTTTTCTTCTTGGGAAACTCTCAGTACCTGGAAAGAAGATCTTCTCTTGGTAAAAAAGGAAGGGGCAACGCTTATTTCCCTCCATGATCCTTCGTATCCCCCTTCTTTAAAGGAGCTAAGCGACCCCCCTTTTCTTCTTTACATAAAGGGGAAAATCCTCGAAGAAGATAAAAATAGTATAGGCATCATAGGAACAAGAGTTTCTACACTTTACGGAAAAGAGATGGCAGAAAAATTTGGCAAAGAATGCGCAGGATCAGGCTTTACTGTAGTCAGCGGCCTTGCAAGAGGCATAGATACCCATGCTCATGTAGGAGCGCTTCAAAGAGGGAGAACCCTTGCTATTTTGGGTTCAGGATTATCTTACATTTATCCGGAAGAAAATGCTCCTCTTGCAAAAAAAATCTGTGATAGCGGCGCCCTCATTTCAGAATTTCCCATGAAAACAGCGCCTGATAAGTTTCATTTCCCTAAAAGGAATCGGATTGTAAGCGCTCTTTCTTTCGGGATGCTTCTCATTGAGGCGCCTTTAAAAAGCGGGGCCATGATCACCATGGAGTGCTCACAAAAACTAAAAAAATTGTGCTTTGCCATTACCGGTCGCATAGACATTTCCACCTTTACCGGGAACCATTTTTTAATCAAGGAACAAAAAGCAAGACTTGTGGAAAATCCCCAAGAGATGTTATCCCTGCTTAGGCCGGGAAGTAGAATTGTTTACAAAAATGAGGAAAAGCAGCTAAGTTCTTTTTTTAATTTAACAAGTGAAGAAGAAAACCTGATCCCTTTTCTTAAAGAAGAAGAGGTATCAATAGAAGAGCTTGCGCTTTGCACAAAAATCCCCATTGCTAAATTAAGTTCTTTATTAATGGGACTTGTATTAAAAAAGAAAATACGAGAATTTCCGGGTAAACTGTATAGGAAGGTCATTTAATGGAAAAAGCGCTGATTATTGTCGAGTCTCCAACGAAAATAAAAACATTAAAAAAGTTTTTGGGGCCGAACTATATATTCGAATCTTCTCTTGGCCACATTAGAGACCTGCCGCAAAAAGGATTTGGCATTGATGTAGAGAATGACTTTGAACCTCAATACGAAATCATGGAAGATAAAAAAGAGGTCATTCAAAAGCTTAAAAAAGCAGCAAAGCTTGTAGATGTTGTTTACCTCTCTCCCGACCCTGATAGAGAGGGAGAGGCGATCGCTTGGCACATTGCCTCCATTTTACCTCCCGGTACAAAAATTAAACGTACAACCTTTAACTCTATTACTAAAGATGCTGTATTAGATGCGCTGAAGCATCCTCGCGATATCGACCAAGGACTTGTTGATGCCCAGCAAGCAAGACGTCTTTTAGATAGAATAGTAGGCTATAAAATTTCCCCTATTCTCACAAGAAGAGTGCAAGGAGGAAATAGAGGAGGCCTATCTGCTGGACGAGTCCAATCTGTAGCGCTTAAGCTTGTAGTTGATAGAGAAAAAGAAATTGAAGCATTTATTCCTGTTGAATACTGGAATATCGGCTCTATTTTACAAACAAAAAGAGAAGAAAACGCCTTTAGAGCTTACCTCTATTCAGTAGGAGGCAAAAGGGTTGAAAAAGAAAAAATTGCGGGGAAAGATGTCTTTACAATACCGGATGAAAAAACAGCTAAAGACATTGTACATAAGCTAGAAAAAGCCCAATATAAAGTAGCCTCTATTGAAAAAAAGGAAAAGAGAAGAAATCCTGTTCCTCCTTTTATTACTTCAAGCCTGCAACAAGAAGCTAGCCGCCACTTTGGCTTTTCTGCAACACGCACCATGAGCATTGCCCAATCTTTATATGAAGGGGTAGATTTAGGAAATGATGGAGCAGAAGGTTTAATTACCTACATGCGTACCGACTCTGTAAGAGTTGCTCCTGAAGCGCTTGAAGCCATTCGTGGGCATATTGTTAAAACATATGGCCCTGAATATTTACCTGAACACGCAAGACAATTTATCTCTAAAAAGAGTGCGCAAGACGCCCACGAAGCGATACGCCCAGCGAATTTAGACCATCCCCCTGAAGCGATACGCAATCATTTAAACCCTGATCAATTTAAACTTTATCAGCTTATTTGGCGCAGATTTGTAGCCTGCCAGATGAATCCTGCTATCTACGACACTGTTTCCTGCGATATTGTAACCGATAAGGATTTAGTTCTTAGAGCAACAGGCTCTACCATAAAGTTTTTAGGATTTTTAGCTGCCTATGAAGAAAAACAAGATTCTTCAGAATCTGAAAAAGAAGGAGATAACAAGGTATTGCCTCCCCTTACAGAAGAGCAGATTTTAAAACTTCTTGAAGTACAATCAGAGCAAACCTTTACTAGACCTCCTCCACGATTTACAGAAGCTTCTTTAGTAAAAGAATTAGAAAAATCAGGCGTTGGAAGACCTTCTACCTACGCAACGATCATGAATAAAATTCAAAGCAGAGACTATACAGAAAAAGAAAAAGGAACATTAAAACCTACAGATCTTGGAAAAGTCATTGCCGAAATGCTCGAAACCAGCTTTAAGATGATCATGGATATTGGATTTACCTCCTCTATGGAAGATGATCTTGAATATATCGCTGAGCATAAAAGAAATTGGAAAGATGTGATCCGCAAATTTTGGCAGGAATTCATCCCTTGCATAGAAACTGCTGAAAAAGAAGCGTTTGTCCCCAAAGTTTTAACCGACATCGACTGTCCTTTATGTAAACAGCATAAGCTCCAAAAAATTTGGTCTAAAAATAAGTACTTTTACGGATGCGCAAACTACCCGGAATGCAAGTTTACAACCCCTATTGAAGCGATGAACTTTAAAAAGGAAGAGTATAACCCTGATTTTGATTGGGATCAGGCTTGCCCGAAAGATGGAGCAAAAATGGTGCTTAGACACGGGAAATTCGGGCCCTTCTTAGGCTGTGAAAATTACCCTGAGTGCAAGGGGATTGTCAACATCCCTAAAAAGGGAGAAGCTGCAGAAGAAGAAATGCCTTCTTGTCCGGCTATTGACTGCGATGGGAAAATGGTTAAGCGCAGATCACGCTTTGGAAAACCGTTTTATTCTTGCTCTAACTACCCTGATTGCGATGTCATTGTTAATCAATTAGACGATTTAGAAGAAAAATACCCAGCACATCCCAAAACCCCTTATGTGAAAAAAGCCAGCAAATGGGGCAAAAAGAAAGACGAAAAACCAGCTGTGGAAAAGACAAAAACCAAAGCAAAAGCAAAAAAAACCACCGCGAAAAAAGCTACAAAAACCACAAGAGCTCCGCAAAAAGCGCGTACCCTTTCTAAAGAGCTTGAAGCTATTGTGGGCGCAAAAGAAATGCCTAGAGGCGAGGTGCTTAAAAAGCTTTGGGTCTATATCAAAGAAAATGAGCTACAAGATAAGAAAAATAAACGCCTCATTGTCCCCGACAAAAAACTTACCAAACTCTTTGGAAGCGATAAGCCCCTCGACATGATGCAGCTCGCCAAAATCCTCGGCAAACACCTCGAATAAAAGAAAAACAAAGAGGGGGTTTTTTTCTCTCTTTTTCTTCCTCTGTGGTTTCTTGTCTCTGTGGTTTGTCTTTGGCTAAGTCGTTGGCCCACTCAAGTTAGCCAAAGATAAAACCACAGAGACAAGAAACCACAGAGGAAGAAAAAGAGAGAAAAAAAACCTCTTTGTTTTGGTTATTTTTGGGGTTTATTGAGGTAGGCGAGGGTGATGGCGGCTTGGACCCAGATGTAGCTTCTGAAAAGGCCTTGGCTGCATTGCAAGACGATGAGGGTTGTTGCTAAGGAAAGGAAAAGTGCAGTGCCTACTCTTTTGATTTCTGGAGACAACTCGGAGTTTTTAAACCGCTTAAAGGCTTTAAAAAATTGGTAGCCTAGAAAGGCGAAGCAAAGCAACCCAAAAACGCCTAGGCTTGCCAAAACTTCTGTAAATACATTTGTCGGATCGTAGCGCTCTACTTCTTGGAGCGTAGAGGCATAAGCGCCTTCTTTTTCTAAATAGAGATAGGGACCAACTCCCCCAACGCCTACTCCAAAAACAGGATTTTGCCAAAAAACTTTTACAGCATTCACTAAGCCAAACCATCTTTCGACAAAAGAGTGATGTGAAAAAAGACCAAAATAAAAAAACTTTAAGAAATAGGTTTTAGCAATAGAGGGGAAGCAGAGGAAAAGCAAAATAAAGAAAAGCGAAAAAGAAGCAGCTACTTGCAAAACTTTTTTCTTTAACTGAAAAAATAAAGAGAGAAAAAAGAAGGCGAAATATCCTAAAAAGGCTCCTGTTGATGTAGAAATTAAAAGGAGAGCATTTAAAAGGAGTAAGAAGGAAAATTTTATCTTTTCTCCAAGAATATGGAGCGCATTATAAAACATCACAATAGCGCACATATAAAGAGCATAATAGGAAGGCTCGTAAGAAAATCCATTGGGGCGTGTGAGTGTTCCTATAGATTGGACAGCAAAAGGATCTATAACACCTAAGGAGGAAAGGGTGAGCTGTAAAAGCGCATACGCTCCTACGCACACAAACGAGCTTGCATAAAGTCTTATTATTTTTTGATGATCAAATTGATAAATCAGATTAAAGGGAACTAAAAAATACGCAAGAAAATTGAAAAAATAGATCAGGACATAGCCTGCGCTTCTTTCTAAGTAGACGCTAAAAAATAGCGATGCCAAAAGAGAGGTTAAAATTAACAAAAAAGAGGTGAGGATTTGTCTCGGAATAAAAAAAAGCTTTCTTGCAGCAGCTAAATAAACAAAAAGGGATAGAGAAATCAAGTGGTTAAGTTTTACTTTATAAAGGACCACTTTGATGCTTAAAAGATCTGCCGATAGAGTAAAAAAATAGAGGAATACCAGGATGTAAAACAGGTTTACACTCTTCTCTACTTTTAATAATCTTTCTTGCATATTTCCTTAAAGGTATGAAGCACTTCGTCAACTTCTATAGAGAATATCGTTTCCTTGTTTTTAGAATCTATATAGTTCTTAGGTAAAGCAAATACATTTTTACCAATAGCTCCCCAGCGCAAAGGAGAAGCTAGCCCATGCAGGCAGATAACAGGTTTTTGCAAAGCAGCAGCGAGATGCATAATCCCTGTATCAATACTGATTATAGAGAAAGAATGCGCAAGAAGTTCTGTTGTTTGTTTTAAACTTAAAAGACCTGCAAAAGAGCTCACAAGCTCTTTATTTTGGCATAGCTCTTTTAATGCAAGAGCTTCCTTAGCATCTTCTTTTCCTCCTGTGAGAAGGCATTCAAAACCTAAACCTGTTAATTGATCTATTAAACAAATCCAGCGCTCTTTAGGCCACATGTAATACTGCTTATCTACACCTGCCTTAAAACAATGAATCACCACTTTTTTGGAAAATGAAATAGGTAAATTTAGATGAGGCAAGTGCTTTGGAAAAGAAATAAAAGGGGTGAGTAACTGTCTAAAATTTTCTAATTCATGACAATCTTTTTTATGTAAAAATACGTTATCATAAATATAGTGACGATACTCCTTAAAAGAATGAAAACCTATTGTATATTTTGCTTTAGCAAAGTAAGAAAATAGAGCGTTAATTCTTGGCCAAGGACCAAAATCTAGCCACACATCAAAGGATGTTTTTCTTAAGAGTTTTATAGCTTGTAGAGGATGCGTAATGGGAAGTTTAACAACTTCTATGCCAGGAATTAACTCTGCCATTTCTTCATTAGAACTTCCTACAAATAGAGTAATAGAAGAAAATTTTTCTTTAAGATCCTTTATTATCGCTGTAAGCAAAACCAAATCGCCAATACCAGCTGTTTTTAAAAGAGCTATACGATTTATCTCAGAGGGTAAAGCTCTTTTTTTTCTAAAAAAACCCAAAATAAATATTAAGGGAATCCCTGCATAGCGATCTAAAAAACGAAGAAGGGAGTTAGCGCGCTCTTGCATACAGAACAAGCGTTGTATCTTGAATATGAAGAAGAGTATGCGTTAAAGAAAGTTCATTTAAATAGGAATAAACCCCCTTACACCAAGGAATATAATCGTGCCAAAGAATGATCCCTTGATCGGATAAAACTTTAAATGCATTTTCTGTATCGCTTTTTACACACGCATAAGAGTGGCCAGCATCAATAAAAATAAAATCTAGAGGTCCTTCCTTTGTAAAGAGCTCAAAATCATAAGCTGTGGAATCGCCAATATGCTGGGTAATTTTATAAGCAACTTCTGTATTTTGAAATTTACGCACTTTTTTTTCTTGGTTTTGAATATAAGGAAGATCGCATCTAGATGTGGGCATTTTAGTTATTCCTTCTTCTAAATCAAGGGTATGAATGGTTGTATTTTTTGCTGTATTTAAAGCTAGTTGCAATGTTGTATTCCCATCAAATGTCCCAATTTCTAAAAGATTTTTCGGATTAAAATAAGAAGCTAAGCTGCAAATGGCATTTAACTCATAAAGAGAAAAAAGATTTCCTTTCTTCAAAAAGGCATCTTGTAAAATCACAGAGCTTTTACCATGAATGATCTCTTTTAAAGAAGCCTTAGGGATACGGCTTTCAAGCAATTTACCCTCTACATAAACACTTTTAAGAGCTCGCTTGAAAAGAGAGGGCCGCTTAAAGCAAAGCTTTAAAAGACTCAAAAAAATCGCCCCCCTCGAAATCTTATCATCGACCACATTCAATCCCATACCCCTCCTTTCACCACAAAGAACTCTTCTCTTTCTTCCTCTGTGGTTTCTTGTCTCTGTGGTTTATCTTCGGCTAACTTGAATGGGCCAACGCCTTAGCCAAAGACAAACCACAGAGACAAGAAACCACAGAGGAAGAAAAAGAGAGAAAAAAAATCTCTTTGTTTATCTTTTGGTTGCTAACCACTTTCTCGAAAAGGGGATTAAAAGGAAAGAACAAGCAAGAGCGAGGCCAAAGGCTGTAAAAAGAGAGAGCAAATTATTTGGAGGCAAAATGCATTTGCATAAAAAGCATATACTTAAAGCTCCAAGAAAAGGAAGAGCGATTTTGTTTTGCGCTATTTGTATCTCTTTGTGAATAAAAGGAAGGCCTATGAAAAAATACGAGGCGTATAAAAGGACTAAAACAAAGCTCGCGCCCTCAGCGCCAAAAGAAGTGGTGCTCCACATTAAAAGAGGCACTAGCAGCACAAACGAAATCCCTTGTTGGTATAAAATGGTTTTTCTTGAGCCATAAGCAAACGTTAACACCCACGGAAGTTGAATTAACCCTTCAAACATTTTAGCCACTGAAAGAAGTATAAGCACTTTGCATGCTTGCTCAGCAATCAATATATCTCTTGTCCAAACAAAGAGAATATCTTTAGCAAAAAAAGATATAAAAAGTCCAAGGGGCAAAACGAAGAGAGCAATTAAATGAGAGCCAAAGGTGTAACTCTCTTTAAGTGTTTTAAAGTCTTTAGAGGCAAAATACTCTGAAAAAGAAGGATAAAAGGCTTGCGTGACGGGAAAAACAAAATAAGAGATAGCATTACAAATACTTGTTGCAAGCCAGTAATACCCAAAAAATTCTAAAGAAAGAAGCTTACTTAAGATCACCTTGTCTGCTTGGGTAATCATTTGAGCTAAAAAGGAGGTCCCGCTACTTTCAAAAAGAAGTGCGCGCCGCTCTTTAAGAAGCGCTAAACTAAAGTAAAATTTGGGATAGGCAAAACCTCTAAAAATAACAGCTTGAAAAAAGGTGATGATTAACTGCCAAATAAAAAAACTTTCAGCTGTAGGGGAAATAAACCAAAGAATAAATAGAGCTCCTAAAAACCGCAGAATCGCAAATACGCTATTTAATATATTGGCAAGAAGCTGTCTTTGGACTCCCATTAAAGCGGCATCATAAAGGCAATAAAGAAGCTGAAAAGCAATAGATCCCGCCATTAGTAACATGAGGCTGCCTTCTAAATGAAAAGGAGGGAAAAGCATAAATACAAGAACCACTAAAGTGCCAAGGGCGGCATAAATACACTCAAAGGTGCCAAGCAGCTTTTGCTGCTTTTCTTTTTCGAGAAAAGCCATTTCTCTTGTGATCACAGAAGTCAGTCCAAAGCTAAACATCCCGAGAGCCGCCATAAGCGTATAAAAAACACCAATAAGCCCATAAGATTCAATACCCAAAAAGTAGAGATAAAAAGGAGTGCAAATAAAGGAAAGAATTACGCTTACGCTCTTTCCCATAAAATTTGCAAAAACATGTTTGATTAACATAAAAAGGCTTTGGCTTCCTGATATACAGCTGAAGGTGAAGGAAGAGTTAAACATACTGCTTTTGGATTTAAAGGTCTCCACTGATCAGGAAAAGAATGTTTAGAAAATAGCGCAATTGTAGGCGTTTTATAAGATGCAGCTAAATGCAGAGGAACAGAATCAACACTAATCAGAAGCTTTGCTTTTTTAATCAAGCAAGCCAATTCTAAAAAAGAGAGTTTTCCGCATAAATTAAGGGCGCTTGGAATTTCTTGTACAATATGAGCTGCTGCCTCAAATTCCTCCTTATTTTGCCCGGTAAACGCTATTTGAACGCCTTTTAAAGAGCGCCCAAGTGTTTTCCAATACTCAGGCTTCCACGCTTTTAAACTACCCGGCTCTCCCATATGAAAAATGACAAGCCCTTCTAAAGAGGCGATTTCTTCAGGAATAGGTAAGGGAAAAACCTGGGGTGAAGAAAAAATGCCCAAAAACTCAAGCAAAGCAAAGTGGTTTTCTACGATATGCCTTTTATTATCTACGCGGGGCAAGGAGTGTGTTAAAAGAGGCCCTGCTCCTCCTGATTGATACCCCACTCTTATAGGAATACGGCTTTGCCAAAAAAGAAAAATGGTATTGGGAAAATAGATGTAAAGATCAAGCGCGACATCATAATGCTTCCCTTTGATCTCCTTAATAGCTAAGGATCTTGTGCGAAAATAACAAAAAACTTTTTTCCAAAAAGGAATTTTGGCTCTATTTAATTTCCAATGATCGAAAACATGGATAAAATCCACAAGAGGATGCTCTTCAATCACCTGTTTTGAAAAGCTTGAAACTAAAAACCCTATTTTTATACCGGGATACGCTTTTTTAATGGGCTCTAAAATAGAGGTTGCTAAAACAAGATCGCCTAAATGCGCGATATTAGAGATAAGAAGGCGTTCAATTTTTTGAGGAATGGGCTTTGACTTGATACGAGGAAGAAAAAAATCGAAACAATGCAAAATAACTCTTCCCCAAAAGCTATTTACAGAGTATTTTTTCACTCGAAACCAAAAAGTTAAGATCTAAAAAGAGCTTAACTTTTTGTGTTAAGCGTTTCAAGAGCTTTAATAGGACTTAAACGCTTTGCAGGATCGCTTTCCACGAGCCCCATAATTGTCTTATGCATGTTTGGAGGAAGGGTGGTTTTATCAATCCTTGTCATTTTACCAAACGTTACACCTAACGAATAATCATCAACTTTAGGCGTTGTAACAGCTGCTTGCTCTTCTGCTGTAAGTTTTTTTTGGGGGCTCTGATATTCAGGAGCCATATAATCAAGTGTTCCTGCCTTGTGCTTCTTTTTTTCTAGTTCTGATTCATGAATAGCAAGTCCGTAGTCTGAAATATAAGGATTTCCCTCTGCATCAAGAAGAATATTTCGGCCTTTGATATCTCTATGAATGATTCCTTCTTTTTGTAAATCCCCCTGAATTTCAAGCAAGTCCTTCATTACCTTTTCTTGCTTATCAAGAGGAAGGGCTTCTCCTTTTTTTCTAAGAGTCCCTTCAAATAAAGGCATAATAATCTCTGTTTTATTAAAGCCTCGCTTAGAGCGAAATTCTTGATGATGAAGAATAGGAACTATCCCTCTTTTACCTTCTAAGTATGTTTTATAAACGTTAATTTCTACCTTTTGTTCTGCTTCTGCAGCTTCGCAGTTTGGAGTTGTACGCGCTCTTAAGCACTTATTGGTTAAATCGATTGTATATTTGCAGTTTTTAAAACCTCCTTTGCCTATAAGAGGATCGTTCTTTTTGTTTAAGTGAATGTAGACTACCCCATCAGCTGTTTTTTCCATTGATCTAGGTAAATCTCCATAATCTCCAGATTTATAGTAATCAACTAAGTCAGGGTGGGGATCGCTGAAGAGTACGCTTTTTTCCGCGAGCATGGAAATTTCATCTTCTGTTAAGAAACAAGCATCTCCCCGCATATTGATTTCTTCTAAACAAGATTTTATTGTTCGAACACATTCAACATATTCAGGCAATGCTAGAAATTCAGAGCTCATAGTATAAGCAGGCTCTTTTGCCTCCGTCGTTTTTACCCCTTTAGTTAGGGAATCCAGAAATTGCTCTCTTGCCTTATCAGCTTCTTCTTCCTGATTTTTTGCAGTTTCAAAAGAATCGGAGGTTATTTTATTATAACTCGATGAATTAGAAGCCGTGCTATTTGAAGATAAAGAACGCTCATAAGGATTCGAATTGTCGCTATCTGTACTTTGAGTAAGTGCTTTGAGAACAACAGGAATTAAAGACTTGCCAGGTTGCACAACATCCTCTCTTTCAAGTTGTCTAGAATAATCAGAAGATGAAAAAATAGGACTTGAGTTATTCATAATTACCTTATTTTTTATTAAATTAATATTACTTTATAATATTATCTTAACATAAAATTAATTAATTTAAAATAATTTCAATTACATTTACAGCCAGTAAATACGTAAACAGCTAATAAACAATAACTTAAGAACTAAATTATTTTTTGAAGCCTCTTAAGAGCGTCCTTGACAGAGATCCGCTTAGAGGGGTCTTTACGACCTAGCCCGGAAATAACCTTTTTTATCTCAGGATTAAGTGTCCCCGCGGCATTTTCTGCCTTAAAAAGATCCATAAAGGTACGAGCTAAGGCGTAATCATCGATTTTTGGGGTCGTTACAGCCACCAAATCAAGAGGATTTTCCTTGGCAGCTAGATATTCAGGAGCCATAAAATCGGGAGTTCCCTTAAAGATTGCTCTCTCAAAATCCATTTCCACTTTATCAAGAGGATTTAATCTCTCGGTATTATGCAAGCAAGCAAATCCAAAATCCGCAATAATCGGTCTCTTATCCTTTGTCAGAAAAATATTCTCAGGCTTTAGATCTCTATGAATCACATTTTTATCTTGTAATTCACTTACAATACTAAGAAGTTCAGCAAAAATTTTTATTTTATCCTGATAGGTAAGTTTTTTATCGTAAATAGCATCAAAAAGATCCCCTCCTTCATAAAAAGGCATAAGAATCTCTGTTTTTTTAAATCCATCTTTAGAAGTAAAGGTTGTGGAACGGTAAATTTTTACAACGCCATCGACATCTCGAAGATGCTTTTGAATAAAAGCTGCTTGTTTTTTCTGCTCATATTCGGTCTCCTCTACCCATTCTTCTTTAGAAAAAATAGGAGCATTAGTTTTTTTATCAAGAGGAATAAAACTACGAGTAAGACGGATAACAAGCTCTCCTGTTACAACATTAAGAGAAAAGCTCGCTTTATTAAACGTTCCTCTTCCTTTAACAAGATCCTTCTCTACTTGCCTGTTTAAATGTAAATAAACCTCATCCTTGCTAACATTTTCCATTGTTCTAGCTAACTTCGGCTTACAGGTTTTTTTCCTATACCCTTTCCCTTCTCCAAAAACAAGAAAACGCGCTGCAGATTTAGCAATTCTTAAAATCTCAAACCTGGTCATCGAAGGAGCATGAATCTTTAATATAGGGGTTATTCTAGCAATGATTTCGTCTTTTTTGGCCTCAAAAGCCTTATCAAGAGCCCCTTCTCTCAGAGGTTCCCCTTTATAAAGAGGGATAGAAGGTAACAACGCCTTAGAAGCCCCCCAATCCTGCCTTAAATCGTCCCAACTAGGCAGTTGATCTAATACTCTTTGACCAATCAAAGTCATAATAATTCCATATTTTTATAATTATAATACTTAATTATATTAAAATAATAAATATAATGCAAGCTATAAGATTATTATGAACTTTTGAGAGCTAGTCGTTACCTACCACATATCGGGCATTTTTATCCTTCGCTAATCGGGATAAAACGCAAAAAGTAGCAAGTCCAAAAACAATCCCAGCCCCAAAAGCACTACCGCCGAGGTATGAATACATAGAACTAGATGCACCGTGCATTAAATGCCAGCCACCCCAAATACCAGCTACTGCTATGGAGGTTAAAATAAGTACAAGAAGTGCTTCTTTTAAGATTTTGGAAGAAGGCTCCTTCCTAGAAATTACTTCATACTTTGTTCCCAGATCTTGAGTTTCTGTAACCTGATCATTTTCCCCAATTGTTAGTTTTTGGAGGTTGGTAACTCGCAGCTTTAGGTTTTCAACAGTCGTAATTATTTGAATATTTTTAACTACCTGAGTTTTCCACTTCCCGTCAACCAGGGTTCCATCAAGAATGTCTCCTTTAGAGTAGCTACTTGGAAAAGTAACCATCCATTTCCCATATGTTGTTTCGTAAGCCTCTCCCTTGGCCTTTAAGTACTCATAATAGGTCTGCTCTCTAGGATCACTAATGGTTTGACTAGACATAATTACCCCTTTTTAATTAAAAAATTAACAATTATAAATATAATATAATAAAAATATTTTTTTGTATATTAATTTTTTAAACAAAGAGGTTTTTTACCTTTTCTCCCCTCCCTCTTTCTTCCTCTGTGGTTTCTTGTCTCTGTGGTTAAAAAAATGCAAGTCCTTGTGTGCTTAAGTGTTAGCGAAAGATTAACCACAGAGGGAAGAAACCACAGAGGAAGAAAAGAGAGAGAGAATTGTCCTCTTTGTTAGAAGAGTTCGAGTTCTTGGTAGTATTTTAGGAGGTCGCGGAAGCGCGCGGCATCTTCGAAGCGGAGCTCTTTAGCAGCTGTGCGCATCTCCTCGCGGCATTCTTCGATTTTGTTCGCAATTTCGCGGGGATTAAGGTGGGAGCTATTTCTCTCTTTAGGAAGCGACACTTCAATAGCTTCTACAAGGTCTTGAATAGGGGCTTTTTTAATGGTTTTAGGGGTAATGCCATGCTCTTTATTATAGGCTTCTTGGACAGCTCTTCTATCTTTTGTTACCTGGAGCGTGTTTTTAATGGCGGAGGTTTCCTTATCGGCGTACATGATCACCCTTCCATCAACGTTACGAGCGGCTCTTCCACACGTTTGGATTAAAGCGGTTTCGCTGCGTAAAAATCCTTGCTTATCAGCATCAAGAATAGCCACAAGAGAAACTTCAGGAATATCTAACCCCTCCCTTAAAAGGTTAATCCCCACAAGAACATCAAATACCCCTCTTCTTAGATCATTAATGATCTGCATTCTTTCTAGGGTATCAATATCGGAGTGGAGGTATTTGGCTTTAATGCCTATATCTGTAAGGTATTTTGTTAAATCTTCTGAGAGTTTTTTAGTAAGCGTTGTAAGAAGAACTCTTTTGCCTTTTTCTGTTTCTTTCCGAATCTCTTCTAAGCAGTCATCTACTTGGGTTGTTGCAGGCCTTATTTCAATTTCAGGATCTAAAAGTCCTGTAGGACGAATCACCTGAGTGACAACTTCTCCTGCGGCCTCTTGTACTTCAAAAGCCCCTGGAGTTGCAGAGACGTAAATCACCTGGTCTATTTTTCTATAGACTTCATCAAACTTAAGAGGGCGGTTATCAAAAGCTGAAGGGAGGCGAAAGCCAAATTCTATTAAAGTCTCTTTTCTAGCTCTATCGCCATTATACATGGCATGCAGCTGAGGAAGCGTTTGGTGAGATTCATCGATAAAAAAAAGAAAGTCTTTAGGGAAGTAATCAAGTAAGCAAGGAGAAGGCTCGCCAGCTTGTCTTTTACTAAAATGGCGCGAATAGTTTTCAATTCCCTTGCAAAAGCCTATTTCCTTAATCATTTCTAGATCGTAAGTTGTGCGCTCTTTGATGCGCTGCATCTCTATAAAACGTTGATTTTTTTCGAA
The DNA here is from genome assembly GCA_013288075.1 of Chlamydiota bacterium. GTDB lineage: Bacteria > Chlamydiota > Chlamydiia > Chlamydiales > Rhabdochlamydiaceae > JABDCQ01. The sequence continues at coordinate 18,233 of JABDCQ010000024.1, forward strand.
AAAGCTGTAGCGCTCTTGAAGCTCTGCCTTGATATTATCAATTGCTGTATAGCGCACATATTCAGGCGTTACGTGGTGAGAGCCTGGGAAAATTACAACCTTATCACGTCTGTCTCTTACTCTTCCTGTTAGCGGATCTATTTCGCTAATGCGCTCTATTTCATCGCCAAAGAATTCAATCCGATAAGCCAAATTCTCTTCATAAGCAGGAACAATTTCTAATACATCTCCTCTTACTCTAAAGGTTGCTCTTGCCAAATCAAAGTCATTACGCTTGTAGTGCATTTCCACTAAATGCAAAAGCACCTCATCGCGCCTTTTCTTTTCCCCTTTCACTAAAATAAGTTGCATTTGGCTATAATATTCAGGAAGGCCAAGTCCATAGATACAAGAAATAGAGGCAACAATAATGACATCTTGTCTTTCAATCAAAGAGCGGGTTGCAGAAAGGCGCATCCGATCGATCTGATCGTTAATGGCTAAATCTTTTTCAATATAGGTATCTGTACGCGCTATATAGGCTTCTGGCTGGTAGTAATCGTAATAAGAAACAAAATATTCAACGGCATTGTGGGGGAAAAATGTTTTAAATTCTTGATAGAGCTGGGCGGCAAGCGTTTTATTATGGGCTAAGATGAGGGTTGGCCTTTGCACAGCTTCTATGACATTTGCCATAGTAAAGGTTTTACCAGAGCCGGTAACCCCTAAAAGCACCTGCGCTTTTTTATTAGCTTTTAGCCCTTTCACAAGAGATTCTATGGCTTTTGGCTGATCTCCTTTAGGGCTAAATTCTGTATCTAATTTAAACATGGGAGACAACACCAACCATACTTAGCACTTGGAAAATAAGAATAAAAAGAGCAAAGCAAAAAATCCCGACAAGTAAAGGCTTCCCCCCAAACACTTGATAGGAAGAGGCTAGCTGCTTTTTATAGCGCCCGCGCCATACCATGATCACAGGAATCAGGCCAAATAAAATGACAGCGCAAATACCGCCTGCAAAATTTAACGCCTTAAAAAATAATTGCGGATAGATAAGAGAAAAAACAAGAGGAGGAAAAAGGGCGAGCACACAGATTCCTATATTCTCTCTAGCCTTTGTTTTTATTTTAAATCCATCAGACAAGAAATGCACAAGACCCAAAGACTGCGCTAAAAAGGAGGTAAGAATAGCAAAAAAGCCAAGTCCTTGCGCAAACATTCCCACCCAAGAAGATCCTACAATACCGGCAACTGCTTGAGAGGCTTCATCATCTCTTTTTAAACTCTCATAAATTCCTGAAGGACCATCAAGCGGCACAATTCCCAAAACAATCACTTCCCATACAATATAAATGGCAAGAGCAAAAAGGCTGCCGCTTAAAATAGTTAAGCGCACTCTTTTTAAATCGCCTCCCATATACGTAAAAAGGGTAGGAATCATGTTATGAAAGCCAAAAGCAATCACAAGAACAGGAAGGGCATATATGGCATAGCCAGGCTCTACATAAGAAAGAAGTTTTGGACTTACATAAGAGGCCCCTAAAATAACAAGCCCTAAGTAGGTAGCAATTTTCCCCACCATTAAAACTCTATTCCAAAGGTCCACGGGTCTTGTGCCTAAATACACAAGAGAACCAAACAGAATCACAAAGAATAAACTAGCTATCCAAATAGGAAGTTCCCAAGAAAAAGACCAATTAAAAAAGGTCGACGTTAAATTGCCGCTACCCGATATGTAAGCCACAAGAAGAGCGTAAAATAAAAATAGATAAAGCACCCAGCTAAGCGCTCTTCCCCATTTTCCTAAACTATGTCCTACCATGGAAATGATATTGACTTGGTCTTTAAACCAGGCATTAGCCTCAACCATTAAAAGCGCTGTTAGGGTCATAAATCCCCATGCGCATAAAAACATCACAAGAGAAGGGATAAAACCGGCAAGACCTGTAATCATGGGAAGAGCAAGCATTCCAGCTCCTATACAGCTTCCTCCAATTAAAAGAGTTCCGCCCACCACGCTTCCTTTTTTATCCATTGCGCGCCTGCATTTTTTCTGCTGTTCTTATTTCCTGGCCAAGTCTTCCAAGCTCGTAGCCATCATAATCGACAAATTTAAAATAACGCTCAAATTCAGGACAAACTTTTGTCACCTGTTTTGCCATTTCTTGAGCGATGTAGCGGTAAGCTGGATGCCCTGCAGGAGAAGATCTAAGCTCTGTTAGCCACTGGAGGCCTCTTAAATTAATATGGAAATACCAATGGATATTATACGCCATAGGAACGACATATTGAGCCTCTTCTGGAAGCTCTGAGGCGATTAAATCAAAAACTCTTTTTGCTTCATCAAGAGCGTTGCAATAGATGCTTTCCATCTCTGTGTCTTTAATTTCTTGAGGGACATAGTAGCTAAAATCACAGGATAAAAGCTGTCTTTCTTGCGTAAGAATTCTATGGCGCTGCAAGTCTCTATAAACGCCAAAATCGGCAAGCATTTCAAAGGTGAAAAAGGCATGCTCAAGCGCTCTTGGAGATTTATGTCTTCTGTTTTCCCTAAACATGCACCCGGCTTCTAAAATTCTATTTAAATCTTCAGGATTAAGTGTTTTGCAATAATTTTGAAGATCTCCAAGTCCTGCTTGAGAATTAGCAAATAAAAGAGCGGCAGCTACTTTAATCGGGCCTTCTTCGTCGTGTGAAACAAGCCTAACTCCATAAGTCTGCATTTTATCAACAGAGTCTGTATGCTTAAGAGACAAGTTTTTAAGCTCGCTATTGACTTGCTCAGAAAAAGAAGTGAATGTTTTTTGGTATTTATGATTTCCTTCAGCTCTTCTTACAAAAGAAGGGATCACTTTTGAGAGCTCTTGGTAAGATTTTCTTCCAATGTCTTGCATCTCTGCTAAATTATGTGCATTAAGCTTTTGAATGGTCGATTCAAAAAAGCGTCCATTGCCGTAAACACCCATATTTGTAAGAGCGCTTGCTGGAAGAAGTCCGCGCAAGCAATCGAGCACTTTAGCTCTTAAAGCGGCAGTGTAAGCCACTTTGGAAATATCATGCTCTTTAGGAAACCTTTTTTCCATCTGCTCTGTAAGAGGAGGGATAAGCTGAGAGTATGTTTCAAAGAGTAAATTACATGTTTTTATATAAATATCGCGGTATGCAGAGGTCATTAAAATGGGCTCTTTATAAAAAAGATATTCCCCATTCACTTTTTGATCGAAGTAGATATAGCGTGTAGATTTTTCAAGAGGAGAGCCTCCAATGCGTGAATCTTCAAAAATTTTGGCTGCAAGCATCGACACATTTTCTACAGCAAGATGAGCGCCGCCAAGCTCGCCAATCGAATCATCTCCATAGCCATCTAAAATGCGATCGTAAAAATTTTGCGCTTTTTTAATCGCCATAATCTGATCTTCATTTTCGCTTTCATCAGAAGCTTCTCTTTGATCTAGATCTCTTGTAATAGAGGCAAAGGCAGTTTCTTCATTAAGAATAAACTCTTTTAAAAGTAAAGAGCGCAGCCCTAAGCTTGATCTGGAATAGCGTGAAAACAAAGCTCCCTTAATAACTTCAGGAAGATTGCGCAAAACAAAAACATTACTTGTAGAATTTGTTACATAACGACTTAGAATTTTAACTTGATTTTCTGTAAATTCTTCGTAGCTTTGCATAAGCTTATGCTCCTTATATGACCTTAGTAGGTCAAGGTTGGCATAAAAGCTTTTGTCTTGTCAACCTTTCTTCAGTACAATATCAAAACGCAAAAAGCCTCTGGAGTTAAGCGGCTGTGTATAGGTGCCAGGCTTTACCTTACGATAAAAAATGATTTGGTTTCCATAACTAGAAGAAAAGGCCGCTAGAGGGCGACGATTAAAATAGGGCACGGATCCACACTTAGACTCAACCTGTCCATTATCCATGTATAGGCCAAGATGCCTAGCTTCGCCGTCTTGAAGATATAAAACTAAATCCCCTTTTTTAGGTTCTAAAACAGGCTCATACCCCCACTTAGGAAAATATTCAAAAAATTTAAACGTTACCCCATTCCCCAAGAAAAGCATATAATCAGCTAGGCCAGGTTCTTTAGCGCGCAATAAAGCATAGTTATAGCAAGGAATTTTTTGCAGCGACAAATCAGGGTTTATTTTTTGTGCACGCACAAGATTTTCTTCTGTACCAATCCCTAAAATTTCAAGCTCTTCATCCGAAAATTTTTCGGGCAAAAGAATGGGATTAAAACCCATCTGTTTTAAACAAAAATTGCCAATCTCAGGCCCAATTTCATAAAATGTTTTTTTATCACAAGCAAGCCGAAGACCTCCTTGAAAGAAATCCTCCATCCAAATAGCTACTTTTTTTGCAAGAGGATCATTATCAAAGCAATCTTTCAGAGAAGCTAAGACACAGCATTGGAAATCAAGCCTAATCATCTTAGGCAAATGAGGGTACTCTTTGCGGACGCATTCAGGGGTATAAAATGCAAAAACCCTTCTAACAGATTGATTAATCAATTCTTCTATTTTCATGATAAGACAGTACTCTTCTGTAAGAGGACGCTTAAAGCCTGTAATAGAACCAGAGGGAGAACTAATAGGAATTGGTTCAAGAGACATATTAAAATCCCGACTTTAATAAATTAAATTTAAATAATAGTACAATAAAATAAATTAAAAGTAAATAAAAAACAACTTATTAGATAATAGTTAAAATTTTTTCAAAGACTTGCTGAGGGGAGATGCGCTTGAGGCAAAGATTGTTTTGGCACGGAGCGAATTTTTTGCCGTCGTAACAAGGGCGGCAGGGGAGATTCTCTCCTCCCCAAATAAAGAAATTATTTGAAGTGCGCTCTAAGGGATTTGTCGGACCAAAGAGGCCAAGACACGGGCAGCCTGCGATTTTGGCTAAGTGAAAAGGGCCACTATCGTGGGTGATTAAGCAAGAGGCTTTACTATAGACTTCAATAAGCTCTATGAGATTTTTTTTGCCGATGAGATTTTCAAAAGCAAGACCTTCTAGATATGGCAGGCACCAGGTATCTGTTTCTGCGCCTGTTACTACAACTTTGTATCCTTTTTGAGTGAGCAGCTCGATAAGGGCTCTATAATGGGTCATGGGCCATCTGCGGAGCATATCATCTGCTAAAACATTTTTTGCGCCTCCTGGGGCTATGGCAATAAAATGCTCTTTGGGGTTCGAAAACATTTGGGGATAGGAAATAGAATCTTCTTCACCTCCAAGCTTTAAGTATTCTTTTGCGTGGTAAATGCCTTTTTGCGGACGGAAAAATCTTTTTTCTCCTCGGTTAAAAAAGGTGAGCAATCGATAGCGAGGGTCTGCATGCGCAACAATAATTAAATCAAAGCGCGCGCATTTAAGCTTTTTCCAAACACCCCAGACAAAAAGACATTTCTGAAAAAAAGAGCCCTTAAGCAGTTTTTTTTCATCAACAACAAGAAGCCTGTCTACAAGACCCATCTTTTCAAGCAATTGCTTTGGAGCCTCTCCACACATCCATGTGACATGCACATCTTCTTTTTCCTTAAGTGCCTTAAGCAAAGGAAGCGTCATCACAACATCCCCAATAGCCCCAAGCTTTACAATCAATACCTTCTGCATTTCCCTCATGTATATTAGACCATTTTCGTGCCCGTGTGCGTGCCCGTGCCGGTGCCCGAATCCCCTTCTTTCTCCGGGCACCGGCACGGGCACGCACACGGGCACGAACCATTTGGTTTCTTTTAGTGGCGCTCGTTGTAGAGGGTGCGGTACAAGCCTTTGCCTGTTTCTGCAATGGCTCCTACATCTCTTAGCCAAGCAGACATTGCGTAAGTCATATAGTTTCTGCTGCTTTGCTTTAAGAAAAAGTCTAGAGGCAATGTGAAAGCAAAGCCTTTATCGTGGTAAGTGGACCCGTTTACCTTATCATGTCCATTTGTCCATGTGTACCAAAGAGAAAATCTAAGTCCGCTTTGAAAATATCTTGTCACTTCGCTGCGCACGCCTTTGTCTTTTGCAAGAAATTGCCCAAAGCTAAACTTAAAATCAAGGCTTAAGGGTTTTAGCTCATAGTATAAATCTAAAAAATATTGAATCCCGGTAAAGGGTTTATATAGAGGAACATGCCCCTCTTCTATCCGAATTTTATGGGTAAAGGCAATGCCGTGGTAGCGCCTTTTAAGGACGCAGGCAAAATCAGCACCAATTGCCCAGTTGCTATCCACTGGATAGTATAAAATTTCTCCTGCACCGCCCCCATAAGCCGGCTCAAAATACCCGGCAGCTAATCTGGTAAACCATCCTTGAGGAAGCGCAAAACTTTTTTGCACATAAGCCTGCTCTAAAGAGACAGTATTGGATTGAAAATACTTAATGGTATCTGTGCGCACATTATAAAGATGGGACGGGTTTAAACGGTCCATCGCAGCAAGATTAGCTGTACTCGCATTAATTGAATAGCCAGCTTGAATTTTATAGTAAATTTCATCGAATAAATAGCCTTCTGGAGATGCAATCAAGCCTACATCGTACTTGATTTTCCCGTTGGCACTTCCAAAAAAGGTAAGAAGTCTCGGCCTAAAAGTAAAAGTCCAAATATCTTTTTTTCTTTGAAAAATAGGATCTGCATCGTAAACACCCGGGAAGCAGCAAGGCTCTTTCATAGGCGATAATGTAGCTAACTCCACATCTCCTATAATGCCGCATCTGTAGCGATAAAGATCGTCTCTACGAAAAACATAAGAAAGAGCAGGTGTTGCATCCGCTTCAATCACAACAATGATTTTGCAAATATTTGAAGGGGTTAAAGCAGAAAGCACATGTTCAATGCGCGTCCTAACCTCTTTTTCTTCTCTATAGCGATTATTTACAATTTTAAGCCAAAGCTCTGTTTCGCCTTCTTCATTTAGAAGGGAGGCTTTATACAAATCTAAGCCCTGCTCACTAAATGCGTAGGCAAGCTCTTGGGCAAAATCATAATCAGGACGGCTAAATCCAAGGCTTTCTGTATCAACAGGGGATAAGTAAGGGGATGGATCATCAATTTTTGGAAAAAACCCTTCGCTTGTTCCCAAGGGATATCTGATAGATCCTGTAGCTGCAATTTTTTCGCCTCTTACGGTATTGACAGATACCTGAA
>JABDCQ010000025.1 GCA_013288075.1 Chlamydiota bacterium
TGAGCGCCATATAATCTCTCATGCGGCGCATATGTTCATTAACTACAATAAAGGCCGGGAGGTTATCGGAGTGCAAGCTTTTTGCCTCTACTTCTACTTGGGCCTCTCCGAGATTAGCTTTTACAAAATCTGCAATTTTGTGGGCTTCTGTATTTTCTCTTGCTTTATCAAGAATGGCATCATCAATGCCTCCATCTGTTCTTTGGAAGATAGCAGGAGAATGTTTTCTTTCAAGCGTGTTAATAAGGGCTGAATCAATAGGAGCGTTTGCTACTAATACCTCAATATTTTTTTCTTTATAGAGGTTAAGGAAGCCCGCGTTCCCTTTGTCTTCTGCTGTATAGAAAATTTTATCTTTATGCTTGCCCTCGTTTCTTTCTAGGTAATCTTCAATGCGGGTCCAATTGCCTTCGGTGTTTTGCCAAATGAGGAATTCTTTCGCTTTTTCATAGAATTTTTCGTCCTGAAGGCAGCCTAACTTAACAATTGTTTCAATATCTTTCCAAGAAGAGGTGAACTTTTCTTGCTCTGTTTTGTAAAGCGTTTGAAGGCGATCGGTGACTTTTTTAGAGACGTGGGAAGAGAGCTGGCGCACCGTCTTATCCATTTGAAGATAGCTTCTTGAAACGTTAAGCGGGATATCTGGGCTGTCGATTGCGCCTTTTAAGATCATCAGAAAGTCAGGAATCAGATCTTTGCAGTTATCGGAGACAAAGACTCTATTGCAAAAAAGTTTGATGTGGCTTTGGTTCCAATCGAAGCGTTTATTGACTTTAGGGAAGTAAAGAATCCCTTTAAGATTAAATGGATAATCGACATTGAGGTGGATCCAGAAAATGGGAGGCTCTTCAAAAGGATAAAGCGTCTGATAAAAATCTAGATACTCTTCTTCTGTGCATTCTGAAGGGGCTTTTAGCCAAAGAGGTTCTTTGTCATTAATTTTTTCTTCATTGAAGTGAATAGGGAAAGGAAGAAATGCGCAGTAGAGGTTTAAGATGGTTTTAATTTTGGCTGCATCTAAAAACTCTTCGCTATCTTTATCGATAAATAACGTGATTTCTGTTCCTCTTGCCTCTTTAGTTCCTTTTTCGATGGTGTAGTCGGCTGATCCATCGCAAGACCAAAATACAGGCTCTGCATTTTCTCTATAGGAAAGGGTGTTAATTTCTACTTTGCTAGAAACCATGTAAGCAGAGTAAAAACCAAGGCCAAAGTGGCCAATAATCGCTTCTTTATCGTTTTCTGTTTTATACTTTCCTAAAAATTCTTCGGCGCCTGAAAAGGCTACTTGAGCAATGTATTTTTCCACTTCTTCAGCGGTCATCCCAATGCCAGTATCGATGATTTTAAGGGTTTTTTCTTCTTGATTAAGGATGATATCTACGCGCATCTCTTCGTCTTTTACATCAGCTTCTTTATGTTCGCGCAAGATTTTAAGTTTGTTTAGGGCGTCGCACGCATTAGAGACAAGTTCTCTTAAAAAAATATCTTTATCAGAATAGAGCCATTTTTTGATGATAGGCAAAATATTTTCTGTATGAATCTGCAGTTTTTTTTGTGTCATAAGAAACCTCCTTTATATTTTGGAGCTATGATAACGAAACCGCAATAAAAAAAAGAGAGAAAAAATTTTTTAAAACCGGTACAAGTAAAATAAACTTTGAGACATAGACATAAACCTAAAAAATAACAAACAAAGAGGGCATTTTTCTCTCTCTCTCTCTCTCTCTCTCTTCCTCTGTGGTTTCTTGTCTCTGTGGTTTGTCTTTGGCTAAGCTGAGTAGTCCAACGACTTAGCCAAAGACAAACCACAGAGACAAGAAACCACAGAGGAAGAGAGAGAGAGAAATACCCTCTTTGTTGACTGTTTACGCAAGAGGTCTAAATTATTATGCGCATATTAGTTGCTCAGTTAAATCAGACAATTGGGGCTTTTGAAGAAAATACCCAAAGGATTCTCTTGTCTTTAGACGAAGCGAGGCGGCAAAAGGCTGATATCGTGCTATTTAGCGAAATGGCTCTTTGCGGTTATCCTCCAGAAGATCTGTTATTCCATGCCTCTTTTATAGAGAAAATGGAGCGCTCATTACAAAAAGTAATCGCTGCAACAGAGGGCCTTTTTGTGGTGGTAGGCATTGTTAGAAAAGATGCTTTTTTACATAACAGCGCAGCCATTATTTGTGATAAAAAGCTTTTAGGATTTCACGATAAATGGCTTTTACCCACCTATGATGTGTTTGATGAGAGCAGGTATTTTAAGCCGGGGGAAGAGCTAAGAGTTTGGGAATATAAAGGCAAAAAGATTGCTGTAACGATTTGCGAGGATCTTTGGGCGCATGGGGGCTTTGTTTCTTATGCTAAAGACCCTGTTTTAACCCTTAAACAATTAAAACCTGATTTGCTTCTTAATTTATCTGCTTCTCCTTTTGCCTATCAAAAGCCTCTTTTACGTCTTGATGTGTGCAAAGCGCCTGTCAAAACGCTTGGATGCCCTGTAATTATGTGCTGCCAAGTAGGAGGAATGGATCAGCTTGTATTTGATGGGTATAGCTTTTGTGTAGATGCTCAAGGGGTTTTAAGAGAAAGAGCAAAGGGGTTTGAAGAAGATTATCTTCTGATTGATTTAAGTAAGCCTCATTCAACCCCTTCGCCGTCCAATCCTATAGAAGATGTTTATAAAGCGCTCGTTTTAGGAGTCAGAGATTATTTTCATAAGCAGGGTTTCACGCGCGCCTGCTTAGGCTTATCAGGAGGAATTGATTCGGCTCTTGTTGCCTCTATTGCTAAAGAAGCTCTTGGAAAAGAGAATGTATTGGCTGTTATCATGCCTTCTCGCTATAGCTCTTTATCTAGTATGGAGGATGCCAAAGCTTTAGCAAAAAATTTAGAGATCTCTTTTAGAGAGGTTCCTATTGAAGGGCCTTTTACCTCTTACTTAAATCTTTTAGAGCTATTTTGGAAGGGAAAGCCCCATGATATTACAGAAGAGAATATGCAATCGCGCATTCGAGGCATGATCCTTATGGCTATCTCTAACAAGGAGGGATATTTAGTGCTAAATACGGGGAATAAAAGTGAGCTAGCTCTTGGATACTGCACTTTATATGGAGATATGTGCGGAGCTCTTGGAGTGATTTCTGATGTATTAAAGACTCAAGTCTATAAGCTTTCTGAGTGGATAAATAAAGAAAAAGAAGTGATTCCTCGTTCGATCATAAACAAAGCCCCAACCGCAGAGCTTAAACACAACCAAAAAGACACAGATACGCTTCCTGAGTACGCCATTCTTGATGTGGTGATTGAAGAATACATAGAGAATTTGCTCAGTAAAGAGGCCATTGCTCGCAAGCACGTTCTTGCCTTGCCTTTAGTGAAAGACGTTATCCATCGCATCCATTTGGCCGAGTACAAGAGGCGGCAGGCCCCTCCTGGCATTCGCGTCAGCAAAAAATCCTTTCAAGTCGGCAGACGCTACCCCATCGTCGAAAAGCATGAACTATGAAAGAGAGGGTTTTTTATTCTTCTCTCTTTTTCTTCCTCTGTGGTTTCTTGTCTCTGTGGTTAAAAAAATGCAAGTCTTTGTGCGCTCAAGTGTTAGCTAAAGATTAAACCACAGAGGGAAGAAACCACAGAGGAAGAAAGAGAGAGAGATTCTCCTTGTTTTAGACGCGGGAGACGTACTCGCAGGTTCTGGTGTCGATTTTAATCTTTTGGCCTTCTTCAACAAAGATAGGGACTTGGATTTTGGCGCCGCTCTCTGTTAGAGCTGCTTTGAGTACGCGCCCTGAGGTATCGCCGCGCAATCCAGGAGCTGTTTCTACAATCTTCATTTCCATAAAGGTAGGAGGGGAAACATCAATCACTTCTCCTTTATAAAATATAAGGTCGTAAAGAATCTCTTCCATAAGCCATTGCTGGTTGTTTCCAATAAGGCTTAAAGGGACTGTGATTTGTTCAAAAGAATCATCGTCCATAAATACAGCTGCATCCTGCTCTTTATAAAGAAGGCGTAGTTTTCTTTCTTCGACATCGGCTAGATCGAGTTTTTCCCCAGACTTAAAGGTTCTTTCAACCACTCTTCCTGTTATAAGGTGTTTTAATTTGGTTCTATTGAAGGGTTGTCCTTTTCCTGGTTTAACAAATTCGTTTGATACCATGATGTAAGGCTCTCCATCAATCTCTACTTTTATCCCTGATCTGAATTCATTTGTGTTGACTTGTGCCATGTGATGATCCTAATTTTATTCTAAATAAAAGCGTAATAATGGGGTTTTTTACGTTAATTTTCAAGGAAGAAGAGTGATTCTCTTGGGTAAAAGAATCACTCAATTTTTTTTTAACTAGGAGTGGATGGGGACTTCGTTTAGAAGATCGGCTAAGGGATCTTTTTTAGAAAAGACTTGCGCAGCTGCTGTAATTGTTGTTGCTAAAGCTTCTCCTGTTTGAATCATTGCTTCGACTTTTTTGTCTTGTTCTTGGCGAAGGCCTTGTTTTTTTATTTGGTTAGAAGTTAGCTCTTCAAGGGTTTTTTCAATTTTTTTGCACTGTTCTTCTGTTTCATCTAGTTTTTTTATAAGCTCATTGTTTTGGGTTTTTGATTGCTCTAATTGAGTTTGAAGATTTTGAATAGTGTTTTTATTTTCATCGAGCTCTATGCGGAGGCTTTCTTGATCGTGATGAAACTGTGCTCCTATTGCTTGGCCTTCATCTAGTTCTTCTTGAATGGTTTTTAACACCCCGCTATTGGTTTCTAGGTTTTTTTGCATTTGATTTTCTGTACGTTCTAATCCTGCATTGGTGGCATTTAGATTTAAGACTGTATGGGAAAGTTGCGTTGCATCCTCTTTAAAATCATTTCCTATTTGATCTAAAGCAATTGTTGTAGTAGCTAAATTTCTATTGTTCTCTGAAGAAATAGAGGTTCCATCTGTTAGGGTTTGGAGGCTGCTATTTAGGCTTGTGATAGTGCTATTTGCAACCTCTAGCTGATAGGCAAGCTCTTTATTTTGCTGCTCCATTTTTGCAGACTTTACCATGAAGGCATAGCCTATTAAGGTGACTAGTGCCGCAACGCCAAAACACGCTGTCAGCACATATGCTCCTACAAGAGCTGTAAGCACGATACCCGTAATGGCGGCAAGGGTGCCTGTAAGCATAATCACTTGTTTGTATCCACACCAAGAGCATGAACTAGCAGGTTGTTGTTGAGGTGGTGTAGCTAAGGGTGAAGTAAGATTCGATGATATGTTCATATTGTGTTTCCTTGAGATGTTGTTGGAGGGGTTTGTGGTTTTTGTGCAGCTAGGATTTTTTGATAAAGGGCCTCTCCTTGTGCATTTAGTTTTTCTTTTTTCTTAACTTCTTCTTGCATTTGAGCTAAAAGGTCTGCCATCTTTTGTTGTTTGTTATCAAGAGTGGTGATAGAGCTTGTGAGCTCTTTAATATTCTTGGCTTCATAAGATCTTTCTTGCTCTAGATGAATAAGAAGAGTGTTTTCAGTTTCTACTGTTTGAGTAAGAAGTGTGTTCATTTCTTTTTCTTCTTGGTCTAAAGAGGTAACAGTTGCTGTTAATGAGGCAACTAGGTTTTTTGTTTTTGTGTTTAACTGCTCGCCGCTTTGATTAATTTGTGTTAGCATTCCTTTAAGTTTTTCTGTTTCACTTGGAGTCTGGATAAGAGTTTCTCTATATTGCCCGAGTATTTTTTGTTGCTCCACTACTTGAGTTGTTAAATGCTCATCTAAACCTTTAAGGATTGTGAGTTTTTGATCCAAGGTTAGATCGCTCTTTTCTAGATCGGCAACACTCTTTTTAATGCTATCTTGGGTGAGTCGAAGACCTTTAATTTCTTCTGCGCTTTTTTCCGCTTCTTCTTTATAAACTCCTGCTTGTTTGGCAAGGGTTAAAGCTGTTTGTCTTACGCCTTCAGCTGTTTTATTGTAATAGTAGGTGGCTCTTTCTGCATCAAAAACGGTCCCGGTAATCGATGCGATTTGTCCAATGCCAAGCCAGAATCGGTTATCATCGTTTTCGGAGTAGCCTTTTACAGTTTGTGTAATAGCGCATCCGTATCCTGCTAAGATGCAAACGTTTCTAAAGGTAAGCCAAGACCTTGTGGGCAGATTAGGGACAGCAATTGTATTAGCTACTGGATTTGCCGTAGCAATGCTTGTTAGTTCAGTGGTACTTGGTTTAGATGCTTGACGGAGTGCGTCTCCGCCTGCATGGATAGCGCTTCCTGCCATACTAAGTGCTGTGGTGATCATTGAAAAATCCTTTCGTTTCTTATTAAATGTGCTTTGGAGATATTTAGGGTGTTCCCTGAGGAATATTTAAAGGGAATTTTTCTTCTTTTTTTGTTGATAAAAAGACGTCGTATAAGATTATCTGTAGAGTGTCCAAAGCGGCTATTTTCTTGCCCAAAGCGATCGACTTCATTGCTTAATTTCACTCCAATATTTTCAAGTTTTTCGCGCTGTTTAGAAAGGAGTTCTACTTCAATGGTTAGCTTTTCAAAGGCTTTGCGTGTTTCTTGTAGTTTTTGAAACTCGGCTTCGTAGAGCTTGTTATTTTTTAAGTCGTTTAATGTGACGCTTAAGAGTTCTCTATCTTCTTTTAAGCGATGGGTGTTTTCTATGATGAGGTTAAGCGCCTCTCCAATTGCTTCTTCATTTTTTTTCTGGCAAAGCGTGACTTCGGAAGAAGTTGTTGCTTGAATATTTATTTGTTCTAGATTTGCAGATATTTCTTTTAGTCCGGTAAGGGAGCTTAGAAAGCTTGTATTTTCTTCATGAAAGGAAACTATTTCTTTTTCAAGATTTTGAACCCCTTCTTTAAAAGAGGTGAGTTTCTCTTCAAAGGCGGCTAATTTAAGATTGAGCTCTTCTACAGAAGCTCCTAGTTTTTCATTTTCTTGTTTATAGAGCTCTCTTTGCTCACTTAAGATTTTATGAGCATCTCCAAGTTTTTCATTATCTGTTTTTAATTTAGGGAATTGATGAACGTAATAGGCTTGGAATGTGGTGAAAACAGCTAAAAGAGCCAGGCCTGCGCCAAAAGCATAGTAGCCCGTAAAAAAACATGCAGCCATAGAGCAGATGGTGAGCGTGATTGCGACAATCGCTAAAATAGAGCGCCAATGCATACTAAATTTCCCCGTATTTTGTGTTGGTACTTCAGGTATTGAAGAAGCTACTGAAGAAAGAGAAGGGAAGTTTACTTGGCTCATATTTCACCTTTTAAATTAAAAAATTTATCCTAAATGATTAACGTTTTTTTTATCAACAATTAATCACATCTTAACCTTCAGCTAGATGTGCTCGCGTCAAAAAAAAAATCGTGATATACCTAGGAGTATAACAGGAGTAAAAATGGACCCTATTAAAGAAGATCAATTTGCTAAAGAGACTTTAGAGCGTTATTCAGGATGTGATTCTTCCATGTTTTGCTCGAATCTTTTGCTGACAAATTTTCCTCGTTATGTGGATTATTTTTCGAAGAGCCGCAACGTTCCTATTATAGAAGGCTCGATGTTTAAGGTGGCGCATTGCGTGGAAGAAGATGTAAGTATTTTGGATTTTAAAATTGGATCACCGGCTGCTGCTTTAGTTGTGGACCTCTGTTCTTTTTTGCCTATTAAAACAAGCCTTCTTTTGGGAATGTGCGGGGGCCTAAGACGCAGATACCAAATAGGGGATTATTTGGTTCCTGTAGCAAGTGTGAGAGGAGAGGGAACATCAGATTTTTATTTTCCAGCGGAAGTGCCAGCCCTTGCAAATTTTTTAATGCAAAAGGCTGTGACAGATTTGCTTGAAATGGAAAAAGCGGTTTATCACATAGGAATCACCTATACGACGAACATGCGCTTTTGGGAATTTAATGAAGAATTTAAAACGCGCTTAAAAATTACGAAGGCTCAAGCTATTGAAATGGAGTGCGCAACGCTTTTTGCTG
This sequence comes from Chlamydiota bacterium, assembly GCA_013288075.1. Classification (GTDB taxonomy): domain Bacteria; phylum Chlamydiota; class Chlamydiia; order Chlamydiales; family Rhabdochlamydiaceae; genus JABDCQ01. Next base: position 7,953 of record JABDCQ010000025.1, read on the forward strand.
CAAGCTATAAGAGGAAGTTTACTTTGGGCGCTCTTTTACTTATTTCTGATTTGCCGTTAAATCATGATGGAATAAAAACCAAGAAAACCTCAGAATTTGTGTACGATCGTTATATGGCAGATCATATTGAAAGAGGAATCCGTATTGTGAAGCATGCCAAGACGCTTCAAATGCAACATGTGAAAGGCGCCTACCACCGCAATATAGGCCTCGGATAAAAAAATACAACTTGAGGAATTTATGAAATTTAAGTCGATGTTATTTAGTTTAGCAATGCTGCCTGTTTTACTCTCAGCAGAAGAGACAAAACAAGGACTCATTGCAGATGCTTTAGAAGAAGAAGTGCTTGCTAAAGACGCGCTTGCTATGCCAATTAGCGAAGAAGAGTTAAAAGAAGAGGCTTTAGCTGATGCCCAAATTAGGAAGCATATTTTGGAAGAAGGCTTTGAAAAAGATATCGCCTACGAAGAAAAAGCTCCCCTCTCCGTAGAACCAGAAGCTCCTCCTGCCGCTTTGCCAAAAGCTAAAAAGAAAGCCCACTCCAAAAGCAGCCGCCCAAGAGCCACAAACAAACGCTAACAAAGGAGAGAAGAGAAGAATTAACAAGATGAACAGGATTAGGCAGGATATACAGGATGAAGAAAGAGGAACGGAATTTTTTCTTTCTTCTCTCTGTGTGCTCTGTGATCTCTGTGGTAAAAAATTTATCGCAGAATATTGTATCCAACGTGCTAGCATATTTTTAACCACAGAGATCACAGAGAGAAGAAAGAAAGATTTTCTTTTCCTCCTTCTTTTTTTATCTTGTATATCCTGTCCCTATCTTGTTCATCCTGTTAATTTTTCTTTTTCTTAGAAGGTTTGTGCTTCGAGGGTGTTGAAGAGGAGTTTTTCGAGTTCTTCGGGGCGCTTGAATTTGGTGAGGGGGAAGCTCTTTTTTAGGGAGTTTTTGCCTTTTTGCCACTCGGTGGTGAAGGTGAATTTTTCAATTTTAATGAGTATAATATTGCGCATCATGGCGAAAATGCGGATGCGGGTTAAATGATAGAGCCAAATAACTTGCTCTGGAATGGGCCCAAAGCGGTCTTTGAGTTCTTTTAAAATCTCTTCCACTTCTTCAAAGCTTAAAGCCTCTCCTAAACGGTGGTAAATTTCCAGACGAAGGGAGCTCTCTCCGATATACTCTTCTGGAAGGCGCGCATCGTAGGGGAACTCAATCTTTGTTTCCACAAAAGAGGGAACTGTTTTCTTTTGTAGAGAATCAATTGTGCGTTTTAAGAGTTTGCAATAGAGATGAAATCCAATAGTAGAAATTTGCCCAGATTGTTCAGTGCCTAAAATATCTCCTGCTCCTCTAATCTCTAAATCGCGCATCGCAATTTTCATCCCTCCTCCATAGCCGGAGGCTTCAACAAGGGCAAACAGGCGTTTTCTTGAAAGTTCTGTGAGCGTTTTTTGAGGGGGAATAAGAAAATAAGCGAAGGCTGGCCTATTCCATCTGCCTACGCGGCCTCTCATTTGATATAAATCTGCAAGGCCAAAGGTTTCTGCTCTATCAATGAGTATAGTATTGGCGTTAGGAATATCAATGCCGTTTTCAATGATGGTTGTTGCTACAAGAATATCTGCTTCGCCGCTTTTAAACGCATGAAAGACAGTATCTAGCTCATCGGCTGACATTTGACCATGCCCGACAACAACGCGTGCCTCTGGAACTAATTTTTGAAGTTCTTCTGCTACCTTAAAAATAGACTCTACGCGGTTATGAATAAAGTATGCTTGCCCTTCTCTTGAAAGTTCTCTAAGAAGCGCATTTTGTACGCCTTCTGGGTGTTTTTCTGCGATGATCGATTTAATAGGGAGGCGGTCTTGAGGGGGCGTATTAATCAAAGAGATCTCTCTTGCCCCAATAAGAGATAAATAGAGTGTGCGAGGAATGGGGGTAGCAGAGAGCGTGATGCAATCAACCCCTGTCTTGAGTGTCTTTAGGTGCTCCTTTGCTCTCACTCCAAACCGCTGCTCTTCATCAATAATAATAAGGCCAAGGTCTTTAAATTTTACATCTTTACTAATGAGGCGGTGTGTGCCAACAACAATATCAAGCTCTCCACTTTCTAGTTTTTGAAGAGTTTCTTTAATTTGTTTAGGGGTGCGAAAGCGCGAGATGACGCCCACATTGACTGCAAAGTTAGCCATTCTATCGCGAAACGTTTCAAAGTGCTGCATAGCGAGCACTGTTGTAGGAACTAGAATGGCTACTTGTTTTTTCCCATCAAGCACTGCTTTAAAAGCTGCGCGCATAGCCACTTCTGTTTTTCCATAGCCTACATCTCCGCAGATAAGGCGATCCATGGCTTTAGAAGACATCATGTCTTCTTTAATATCAGAAATAGCTCTTAGCTGATCTTCTGTTTCTCTAAAGGGAAATTCTTCTTCAAAGCCCCTCATTTCTTCAGAATCGGGAGGGAATGTAACCCCTCCTTTAATGGTTCTTTCTGCATTGAGGCGCAGTAAATCATTGGCATATCCGATGATCGCTTTTTGAGCTTGGAGCTTTGTTTTTTGCCACTTTTGCGTGCCAAGAGCACTTAATGTGGGCATCTCTTCTTTGGCCCCAATATAGCGGCTTACCAGATACGATTGAGAAATCGGAACGTAGAGTTTGCTTGTTTCAGCAAACTCAATGATCATAAATTCTGTTTCGATGCCTAGATGATTAGGCTTTTTTTCGATTCCGAGATATTTGCCAATCCCTTGATGGAAATGCACGACAATATCTCCTTTAGAAAGCTCGTGGAATTCAGACGGAGGGGTATGGTAGGTAGTTCTCCATTTTTGCCTTCTTACCTTATAGCGATGGGTAAATTCTGTTGTAGGGAGTAAAAGGAGATGGCTATCGTTTAAAACAAGACCCTTAGAGAGATAGCCTCTTTCAAACACTGTTTTTTTAGGAAGAAGAAGAGAACTTGTTTTTTCTTTTAAATTTTTCTCTTCAGCTTCAGTAGAGCAAATGAAGTGTAAATCTAGATTTTCTGCATATCTACTAATCCCTTGAAAAATCTCTTCTTGTGTACTAGCGGCTTTATTTTCTAAAGAAGAAAGAAAGTCTGAAACTTCTACAAAAGGATGCGCAAAGCGTTTCGCCTGAATCTGCTGATCAAGCATATTAAAGCTAAGGGGCTGCAAAGGGTTTTTGCCTGAATAATAAGCTCTACCAGTTTTTTTAGGCATCTCTACATCGGAGAGTTCTTCTACTCTTTCTTTTGTAAAGTAGAGACGAGAAAGGGTTTCTATCTTTTTAAAAAACGAAGGAAATGTATAGAAAAACTTCGATTGAAAAGCCGGCATTTTTTGCCATTCTACATATCTGTCTTCTAAGCTAAGAAGATCATCAAAAATGACTGTGCAGTCTTTAGAAAGGTACTCTAATAAATCGCTTAAAGACTCCTCATTTTTTAAGAGCTCTAACTCATTTGCCGGAGGAATAAAAATACTGTCTACTTTTTCAATGGATTTTTGCCCAATAGGATCAAAGATACGCATATCTTCTAATGTATCACCAAAAAAATCGCATCTGTAAGGACTTGGTGCAGAAAGAGGGAAAATATCAAGGATTCCTCCTCTTAAAGCAAACTCTGCTTTATCAGAGACAACAGCGACCCTTTTATATCCCATTAAAGAGAGTTCTGTATTTAAATCCGCAAAGACAATGGTGTCTCCTTTTTTCCATTTTTTACATAAAGCTTTGAGCCTTTTAGGAGAGGCAAGCTTTTGTAAACAGGCTTGCAAAGAGGCGATAACAATCTGCCCTTTTTTCTTTTCAAGAAGCGTGTGTAAAACAGAGAAACGTTTTCCTACAATATCGGGGCTAGGCAAAATTTCTTCGCCGGGAAGCGTTTCCCAAGAGGGGAAATCGAGCAGGTCTTTGATGCCAAAATATTCTAAATCATCAAGAAGCGATCCTTCTTGCTTTCCAGGTATGATGATAAGAATGTTTTTTTTAAGTTTTTTACTAAGCAGGAAAGCAATAGCCGCTTTGGGTGACTCCCAAAGGTTCTCAAGCAGAAGCGAGGATTCTTCCTCCGCAGCTTTTAAAAACAGAGAGAGCGCTTTACTCTCTAGCAACTTATCTAACATCATCTTTTCCCATACTCATCTTAATAGAAGAGAAGAATTAACAGGATGTACAAGATGGGGCAGGATATACAGGATGAAGAAAGAGAGGAATACATATTTCTTTCTTCTCTCTGTGCTCTCTGTGATCTCTGTGGTAAAAAAAATATGCTAACACGTTAGATGCAAGGTTCTGCGATAATTTTCTACCACAGAGATCACAGAGAGCACAGAGAGAAGAAAGAAAGAATCCTCTTTTTCTTATCTTTCTTCATCCTGTATATCGTGCCTTATCTTTGTCCATCCTGTTATTCTCCTTCTTTTCTTTCTTTGGTTTAGGGTTTGAGGGCGAGCAGGAGTTCTTCTGCTTTGGCGAAGGCTGCTTCGATGCCGTCTGGGTTTTTGCCGCCTGCTTGCGCACTCTCTGCTTTTCCTCCGCCGGAACCCCCAACTAGAGGGGCTATCTCTTTAATTAATGCTACAGCAGAGAGCCCCTTTTGGACTAGATCTGAAGTAAGCTTTATAAGAAGTTGGCATTGTCCCTCTTTTTTTACAGCTAAAATCAAAGCCAAGGATTTGGACCTAGAGCTAAGTTCTTCTGTTAAAAAGGTGATTTCTTCTGCATCTAAAGAGACGATTTCTCTAAGTAAAGGAATGCCATGAACCTCTTTTATTTTTGCGCAAAGTTCCTTCGCAACACCTTTAATGGCCTGTTTTTTAAATGCCTTAAGCTGCATACTAAGCTGCTTATTTTCCTCAGCTAATGCTTCTATTTTTTCAGGGAGCAAGGCAAGCGTTGTTTTTAAAAGGCTTGCAGCTTTCGTTCCTAGTTCTTCATTGTGATTAATAAAGTCAATCGCTTCTACACCTGTTACAGCCTCTATCCTTCTTACCCCTGCTGCAATTCCACTTTCTTTTAGAATGCGGCAAAGCCCTATTGTTCCTACATGGTGCGTATGCGTGCCGCCACAAAGCTCTTTAGAGTAATCGATATCGATAACGCGCACTGTTTTGCCATATTTTTCTCCGAAAAATTGCTTGATATCGCGTCTATTTTGCGCTTCATCAAAAGATAGCTCGTAAGCTTTTACTTCCTGATTTTCAAAGATTTTTTCGTTTACAAGGCGCTCAATCTCTGCAATCTCTTGGGGCGAAACGGCCTTATGATGATTAAAGTCAAAACGCAATCTTGTAGGCTCAACAAGCGATCCTGCTTGTTTTACATGGGGGCCGACTACTTGTTCGATAGCCCATTGAAGAAGGTGCGTTGCTGTATGGTTATTGGCTATTTTATTTCTTCTTTGAATATCGATTCTTGCAACAACAGGTTCTCCTGCAATTAAAGTGCCTTTCTCTAATTTTCCTAGGTGAACAATGACGCCTGGATAGGGGCTATGGCAATTTGTCACTTTAAAGTGAAGCTTATCGTGAGAAAGCTCTCCTGTATCTCCTACTTGGCCTCCTTTTTCGGCATAAAAAGGGGTTTTATTAAGAAGCACCATCGCTTCTTCTCCGGGATGCAAAGCGTCTACAAATTTACCGCCTACCACAATTGCCATTACAGTTGCTTCTTCTTCTTTTTTCTCATACCCTTCAAAAAGAGAGGCGCCATGCTTTTCTACATAATCTTTAAAGAGGCTCTCTTCTGCCATTTGGCTATGCACAGTTTGGGCGCTTCTTGATTTTTCTTTAGCTTCTTCTTCGAGAAGTTCGTAAGCTTCAAGATTTACGCTAAGCTCATAGTCTTTAGCAATAAGAAGAATCTCTTCAATGGGAAAGCCATATGTGTCTTTTAGTTTAAACGCCTCTTCGCCACTAATTTGTTTAAGAGGAGCGACTTTTGCTTTTTCTACAACAGAGTTTAAAATGTTGCCCCCTTTTTTAAGGGTGCGAATAAAGCCTTCTTCTTCAATGGTAAGAATTTCAGCAATGCGGTTTTGAGAAGCGTTAAGCTCAGGGAAATCTTCCCCCATAATGTTTACAAGTCTTGGCAGTACTTTTGCAAGGAAAGGCTCTTGCATTCCAAGCGTTCTTCCGTAGCGCACAGCTCTTCTTAAAAGTTTTCTTAGGACGTAGCCTCTTTCGATGTTGCTAGGTTGCGCTCCATCACTAATCGCAAAGGCAAGCGAGCGCAAATGGTCGGCAATCACGTGGAAAGCAGGCGCATTATGCCCTGTTAGGTCGTATTTTTTTCCTGATACTTGCTCTATTTCTGCAATGATATTTCTTAAGATGTCTGTAGCAAAAACGTTATCTACGCCAAGCTTTAAAGAGACAACTCTTTCTAAGCCCGATCCTGTATCGATTGATTGCTTAGGAAGAGGCGACATTTTGCCTTCAGCGTTTCTATTAAATTGCATGAAGACAAGATTCCAAAATTCTAGGTAGCGCTCTCCTGTTAGATCGTCTTTAGGAGAAGAGGCGTTTCCATATTTACTCCCTTTATCGAAATAAAGCTCAGAGCAAGGACCGCAAGGGCCCGTATCGCCCATTGCCCAAAAATTATCTTTTTCTCCCATGCGAACAATGCGTTCTTTGGGCATATATTTTTGCCAAAGCTTAAACGCCTCTTCATCGCTCTCAAAGACAGTGATCCAAAGATCTTTAGGAGAAAATTCAAAAACTTGCGTAGAGACTTCCCATGCGTAATCGATGGCTGTTTCTTTAAAATAATCGCCGAAAGAAAAATTCCCGAGCATTTCAAAAAATGTAAGGTGCCTTGATGTGTGACCCACGTTATCTAAATCGTTATGTTTTCCTCCAACGCGGATACATTTTTGAGACGTTGCAGCTTTGGTGTAATCTCTTTCAGACTTTCCTAAAAAGGCATCTTTAAATTGGTTCATTCCCGCATTTGTAAAAAGAAGCGTTGGATCTTCATGAGGAACAACGGATGAGGAAGGGAGAACGCTATGGGAGCGATCTTTAAAATATTTTAAGAAACTGCGTCTGATGTCTTGAGATAACATAATACCCCTGCTTTTGGTAATTTTTGCTTGCTAGATTATAGAGTTTACAGATAAAAATATAGCAACTTCATTTATATTTTAGGAGAAAATTCATGGATGCCGACCTTAAGAAACAGTTAAGTAAAATTGCGAACACGATTCGAGAACTTTCCATGGAAGCAGTTCAGAAGGCTAATTCAGGCCATCCGGGCCTGCCTATGGGGTGCGCTGAATTTGGGGCTTACCTCTATGGGCAAGTGCTCAGGCATAATCCCAAAAGTTCCAAATGGCTTAACCGCGATAGATTTGTTTTATCTGCCGGCCATGGCTCGATGTTTCTTTATTCCTGTTTGTACTTATCAGGGTTCCAAGTTTCTTTAGATGATATTAAAAAATTTAGACAAATCCATTCTAATACCCCAGGCCATCCTGAATATGGAATTACAGATGGCGTAGAATCTACAACGGGCCCTCTTGGTCAAGGCGTTGCCAATGCTGTAGGAGAGGCTCTTGGACTCAAATTTTTAGCAGCAAGGTTTAATTCGGAAAAATACCCTCTTTTTAATAGCAAAGTTTACTGCTTAGCAGGCGATGGCTGCTTAATGGAAGGGATCTCTTCAGAGGCCTCTTCTCTAGCTGGGCATTTAAATTTAGATAACCTCATTCTTATTCACGATGCTAACAAAATCACTTTAGATGGCAACCTTTCAGAATGCTCTTCAGAAGACACAAAATTGCGCTACAAATCTTATGGCTTTGATGTATTTGAATTAGATGGATACGATTTTGATCAGATGGAGCAGTTATTTAATACCATTTTGCAAGATCAGAAAAAACCTTGTTTTATTGAAATGCGCACAATCATTGGAAAAGGCTCACCTAATAAATCAGGAACTCACAAAGTACACGGATCTCCTCTTGGTCAAGATGAAGTAGAAGCGACTAAAAAAGCGCTTGGACTCCCAGAAGAATCCTTCTATGTTCCTCAGTCTGTACACACCTTTTTTGAGCAAAGGCTTGCAAAAGATGCAGCTTTAGAGAGCAAATGGAATGAGATGTACAAAAGCTGGTCCACAGAGTTCCCAGAACTGCATAAACAGTTTGTAGCGATGCATCAAAAGAAACTTCCAGAGAATCTAGAAACTCTTTTAAGAGATGTGGAAATGAAAAATCCTCTAGCTGGAAGATCTGCATCGCAAAGCGTGCTTAATTTACTTGGCGATTTACTCCCGGGCTTATATGGAGGATCAGCTGATCTTTCTGGCTCTGATTGCACCATGATGAAAAAATTTCCTTTAGTCTCTTCGAGTAATTTCTTAGGGCGCAATATTAAGTACGGCATTAGAGAGTTTGCTATGGCAGGGGCAGCAGCTGGGCTTGCTCAAACAGGAATGATTATTCCTTATGTGGGCACATTCCTCACTTTTTCAGATTATATGAGAAATGCCATCCGCTTAGCAGCTCTTTCTAAACTCCAAGTGATCTATCAGTTCACCCACGATTCGATCTTTTTAGGAGAAGATGGCCCAACGCATCAACCTATTGAACATTTAGCTGCTTTAAGAGCTATCCCAAGAGTGCATTTATTTCGTCCGGCTGATAACTGGGAAGTCAAGATGACTTGGCTTGCAATGCTTCAGTATCAAGGCCCTTCTATTATTGTTCTTTCCCGTCAAAATCTTCCAGAGCTTCCTCTTGCCAATGTGGCATTTGATAAAGGGGTTGGCAAAGGAGCTTATATCATTAAAAAAGAAACAGCAAAGCCCCAGTTCACCCTTTTTGCTACAGGATCTGAAGTTTCTCTTGCCCTAGATGCGGCAATGGCCTTAGAAAAAATTGGCAAAGCAGTGCGCGTTATTTCTATGCCTTGCTGGGAGCTTTTTGAAGCGCAAAGCAAAGAGTACAAGGAATCTGTTATGGGGGGAGACATTGGTAAGCGCGTCGCTATAGAAGCAGGTGTAAGTTTAGGCTGGCACAAGTGGATTGGCCTTGATGGGATTGCGATTACTATGGAAACATTTGGAGAATCTGCCCCTATAGGCGATTTGGCAAGCGAATTTGGCTTCACAGTCGATGCCATCCTCGACAGACTCTTAACCTAAACAAAACAAAGAAAGAAGAAGAAGAGAAGAAAAGAATTAACAGGATGTACAAGATGGGGGCATGATATACAGGATGAAGAAAGAAGGGGAAAAAGAAAATCTTTCTTTCTTCTCTCTGTGCGCTCTGTGATCTCTGTGGTTAAAAATATGCTAGCACGTTAGATGCAATATTCTGCGATAAATTTTTTACCACAGAGATCACAGAGCGCACAGAGAGAAGAAAGAAAAAATCCTCTTTTTCTTATCTTTCTTCATCCTGTATATCATGCCCTATCTTGTACATCTTGTTATTCTTCTCTTTATACAGGAATGGGGTCAATCTATGGGAAATGGGCTTTTGCTTGCTGCGCTTGAGGGGAAGAATACTTCTAGGCCGCCTGTGTGGTTGATGCGCCAAGCGGGAAGGTATATGCCTGAGTATAGAAAACTAAGAGAAAAGCATACTCTTTGGCAGATGTTCCATGAACCTGAAATTGCCTTTCAAGTAACATGTCAGCCTATTGATATTTTAGGAGTGGACGCAGCCATTTTGTTCTCTGATATTTTAGTCATTGGAGAAGCGCTTGGGTTAAATGTTCATTTTCCAGAAGGCAGAGGCCCCTTTATTGATTTTTCTGGAGATGTAAAGTCTTTAGACGAGAGAAATCCTGAAGAAGCTCTTTTCTATGTAAAAAAAACAATCGAGCTTTTAAAGCCAGAGCTTAAAGTGCCCCTTATTGGGTTTTCGGGAGGGCCTTTTACCGTTGCTTCTTACATGATTGATAAAGGAGGCAAAGGAGAGCTAAAGCTTACAAGAAAGTGGCTCGCGGAAAATCCTCAAAGTTTTCATCTTCTTTTAGAGAAAATCACAGTAGCTACTATTGCTTATTTAAAAATGCAGATTAAAGCCGGGGTAAATGCAGTCCAAGTATTTGATTCTTGGGCAGGAGTATTATCTTATGAAGAATTTCATGAGTTTTGCTTGCCTTATTTAAGCAAAATTACAGAAGCGCTAAAATCTACAAATATTCCAGTCATTCTTTTTTGTAGAGGCTCTTCGTATTTTGCAGCAGATCTTGCAAAAGCTTATCCTGCATGCATTAGCTTAGATGCGCATAAACCTCTTGCAGAGCTAAGAAAAATCATTCCGTCTTCTATTGCAGTTCAAGGAAATCTCGACCCCTATCTTCTTTATTCTTCGAAAGACAAGATTAAAGAGAAAACAAGAGAACTTTTGCGTTCTATGCAAGGGGATCCTGGGTTTATTGTAAATCTTGCGCACGGTGTATTTCCCGATATTTCTGTAGATCATGTGAAGTGCCTTGTTGATACAGTAAAGGAATTTAATGCGCGTTGATACTCGTTCCACTTTTTCTCTTATCTCCTTAAAACCTCGAGAAAAAATTAAATTAAGTGTTGTGATTACTACGCTCGCTCTTTTGATTTTTAGAGCAGTTCTAATGATTGTTGATTCCTCTTCATCTATTAAGGCTAAGACATTAATGTGGTTTGAAGGAGCTATTGCCTTATCTGTTGTGCTCCTTATAAGAAATTTTCCTTCTTACCATTTAGCTAAAGGGGGCATGGAACAGAGGATGGCCTCTGGGTTGCCTCCTGATAAAAAGCCAAATTTTGTTCCTCTATCGTAGAGGAGGTTAAATTCGGCGTAGTGGGCTCTTGCGTTTAATTGAAGCTCTTTTTCTTCTTCTGAAAAAGGAGTATGAACGCGTCTTTTATAAATGGGTAAAATGGCATCGGTAAATGTCTTGCCAATAGTTTGCCACATAGAAAAGTCTTTCTCAAAATTTCCTGAATTAAAGTGGTCGAAAAAGATACCTCCAACACCCCGCTCTTTTTTTCTGTGGGGGATATAAAAGTAAGCGGCCGCATTTTGGGAAAAGTCATGATAGAGATTTTCTCCAAAAGGAAGAAGGGCGTTTTTAGCTGTTTGATGAAAATGCTCTTTATCTTCTTCATAAAAAATTCCCATAGGAGTTAAGTCGTAGCCGCCGCCAAACCAGAATTTTTCTTCTGTTTCTATATAGCGGATATTCATATGAACTGTAGGGGCATGAGGATTATGCATATGCGTGATAAGACTTACACCTGTTGCAAAAAAAGGGCCTGAGCCATCTTGCATAGGGAAATTGTTGCCTTTAACCCCTGACCAATTCACAGCTGCCTTTTCAAAGGTTTTTCCGCGCAGCAGACTTATTTCGCCCCCACCACCTGTATGATGCTCCCAAAGCTTTCTCTCAAAAGAAGCGCCTCCTTCGAGCGTTTCAAACTCCAGAATAATCTGATCCCTCAACTCTTTTAAAAAAGAGGTGATTGTATCTCGCATAAGCTTCCCTTTTTTACCCGCTTCTTATACCCTTGAACTCCAGGAAAAGCAATACCAGATTTTTATAGGTTTTGCATTTTCTTAGGCTCAAAGAGCCGGCATATTATAGCCCAGGTCGAAGCGTTAGCGAGAGGCCTGGGTAGAAGGATATCAACAATTGGAGTCCTGAAAGGACGGCATAAATTGCAAGCCTATGCCGCCCTTTCAGGGCTCTCTATTGGTGACATCTCTTACCCAGGCCTCTCGCTAACGCTTCGACCTGGGCTATAATATGCCGGCTCTTTGAGCCTAAAGAGAAAGTCAGGTCGTCAATAGGGTGTATGATGAAGAAAAAGAAGGTAGTTGTATTGGGGGCGGGGATTTCGGGGCTAGCTACAGCTTGGAAGCTTTCAAAGAATCCTGATTTGGAAGTGCTAGTTATTGAGAAGGCAGAGACTCCAGGAGGATGGCTTCAGACAGATACTTCTTCGGGATTTCTTATCGAAAAAGCGGCGCGTACTTTTAAGACATCTCGCTGCCCCGAACTTATCGATTTAGCTTTGGAGCTTGGACTTAAAGATAAGATGATTTTTTCAACGCACAATACGCGCTACCTTTGGATAAAGGGTAAACTTGTAAAAGCTCCTAGTTTTTCCCTTCTTAAAAAATTTATGCTTCCTCTTTTAAAAGAATGGAGCGTAGCTCCTCACTGCGAAGAAGAAACGATTTGGGATTTTGCTTGCAGACGTTTTAATAAGAATGTGGCTAATTACTTATTTGATCCTCTTGTTTTAGGGATTTATGGAGGAGATTTAAAAACCCTTTCCGTCAATGCGTGCTTTCCCTTTTTAAAAGCTGCAGAAAAAAAATGGGGTTCATTAACAAGAGCTTTTTTCTGTGAAAAAAAAGGAAAAGATGCCTCTCTTTTTTCTTTTAAAGGAGGCATTCAAACGTTTGTAGATACTCTTGCATCTCAGAGTAAAGCGGAGTTTTTGTATGGAGAGGAGGTGCGTGCTTTAGCATTTCACGCAGATCATATAGAGGTTGTGACTACAAAAAACAAATACCTCGCAGATGCTGTTTTTAGTGCCCTTCCTTCAAATGCATTAGCCTCTATTTTTTCTGAAACACATCCTAATATTAGCGCTCTTTTTTCTAGCATTCCTCTTTTAACAATCATTGTCGTTCATGTGTGTTATAAAAAGAGCGTCCTTAATAAAAGGGGATTTGGGTATTTAGTGCCAAGCTCTGAAAAAGAAGATATTTTGGGCGTTGTTTTTGATTCCTCTATTTTTGAAGAAACAAATGAAACACGCTTAACGATCATGCTAAGAGATAGCGCTAAAACAGAGGAAGAATATAAAGCACTTGGCCTTGCCGCTTTGCAAAAACATTTGCATATCACATCTTCCCCCGATTTTATTTTGGTCGAGAAAAAAGAAGAAGCTATCCCTCAGTATACGCTTGGACATGAGGAAAGAATCCTGTTATTGCAAAACAGGATTCTCAAAGATTTGAAAGGGTTCCACCTTGTGGGGAACTATCTTAGCGGGGCTTCTGTAAACCAGTGCATCGCCACTGCTTTTAGTGCCACTGCATTTTGGAAAAGCCTCAATGAGAGCTGTTAAATGCTCAGGACTATGCTGAGCATTAATAGAGATTCTGATTCTGGAGGCGTTTTCTGGAACAAGAGGAGAAAATAGGGGGGTTGCTAAAATATTTGCCTCTGTAAGAGATTTTAGAAACTCTCTTGTATCTTCTTCGCTGCCAATGATGATTGGAATAAGATGAGAGGCGCTTCTTGTTAAAATCCCTAATTCTTTGCATTTTTTTCTTAAAAAATACGCTCTTTGCTCAAGCTGCTTTCTCTCTCCTTCCATTTGAGGAATAAGATCGAGTGCTGCATCAATGGCTCCTAAAATGGCAGGCGGTAAAGAAGTATCTCTAAGTCCTGGGCAAGTATTAATAAGATATTTTTTTAGTGTTTTATTGCAGGCGAGGTAAGCACCGGGTGTTCCGCAAGCTTTACTAAACGTTCCTACAACGACATCAATTCCTTCTACATGCGCTGTAAGACCCATTCCTTCATGACCCATCACGCCTATAGCATGAGAGTCATCAACAAAAAGAAGGGCTTGATATTTCTTCGCAAGATCTACAAGCGCTTTAAGATCGCTTAAGTCTCCTTCTAAACTAAATATAGATTCGGTGACAATAATTTTGGAAAAATGCTCTTCTTCTTTTGTTTTTTCTAGAAGTTGCTCAAGCTCCACTAAATCGTTATGCTCAAAAGTCTTCATTTTGGCTTTACTAAATGCAGCTCCTTGGTAAAGCCCATTATGACAAGATCTATCGATAAAAATTAAAGATTTGGGGTTAGCAAGCGTTGCAAGAACGGTCATATTTGCTTGGTATCTTGAATTAAAGAGATGAACTGCTTCTTTGCCAAGAAGTAAGGCTAATTTTTCTTCAATAAGTCCGTGGCAATGCAAATGAGAGTTAACCACAAAGGAGGTGGTAGTTCCGACTCCATGTTGCAAAAGAAAGCGTATCGCATTCTTTTTAAGTTCTTGGTGCTGCGATAAGTTAAGGTAGTCATTAGAGCTAAAATTTAACATCTTTTTATCTTCACAAAGCACATGCGCGCCATCTAAGGGAACGATGTGTTGAAGGGTACAATATTGATGCTCTTCTTCTAGTTTGCTAAGGTAAGACTCGTAGATAGTAAATTTACTTTCGCTTTCAGCTGTGTGCATAGTGATGTCCCGGTAGTTTTTGTAGCTTTCAAGATTTTTCTACTAAAAACCATTTTAGCGCAAGCAAATTTCCTTTTACCACGGAGACCAAAAAACTCCCCCTCCCCTCTTTCTTCCTCTGTGGTTTCTTGTCTCTGTGGTTTAATCTTTGGCTAAGTTGAAGCCTGCAAAAGACTCGCATTTAAGATAAACCACAGAGACAAGAAACCACAGAGGAAGAGAAGAGAGAGAGAGAATTTTCTTTGCGGTTTTTTAGAGGTTGAGGCTAGCGATGCGTTTGAGGGCTTCTTCTGCTTTGTCCTTTGTGGTGAAGGTGGAGAGGCGCAGAAAGCCTTCGCCGCTTTTGCCGAAGCCGGAGCCGGGGATGGAGATGATATGGCATTTTTCAAGAAGGATGTCGAAAAATTGCCAGGATGTGAGCCCCTTTGGGATTTGCCACCAAATGTAGGGAGAATCTGTTCCTCCGTAGCAGGTGTGGCCTAGGGTTTTTAGCCCATGAAGCAGAATTTGGCCTTGTTCAAGATAAGATACTACTTGGCTCTTGGTTTCTTTTTGACCCTCTTTTGTGTAAACAGCTTCTGCTCCTTTTTGCATAGGATAGGAAACTCCATTAGACTTAATAGATTGCCTTTTTTTCCAAAGAGAATGAATAGAGATTTTCTTGTCTTCAAAATAGGCAAAGACTCCTTTAGGAACAACTGCGTAAGCGCATCTAAGTCCTGTAAAGCCGGCAGATTTAGAAAAGCTTTTAAATTCGATAGCAACATCTGTAGCGCCTGGAATTTCGTAAATGGAAGAAGGAACATCACTAGAGGTGATAAACGCTGCATAGGCATTATCGACAAGAAGAATAGCATCATGTGCTTTTGCATAATCTACCCATGCTTTTAGCTCCTCTTTGTTAAGGGCAACGCCTGTGGGATTATTGGGAGTGCAAAGATAGACAAGATCGCATTTTTCTTTGGGCGGAAGGGGAACAAAACGGCTTTCTTTTGTGCAGGGAAGAAAAAGGATATTTTTAAGTCTTCCTGCAATAATGTTGGAGTCGAAGTAAACCGGGTATGTAGGATCTGTAATAGCGACAATGGAGCTTTGACAAAACAGTTCTTGAATGCTGGCTGTATCTGTATTCGCTCCATCAGAAATAAAAATTTCATCGGCGCCAATATTTAAATGTTTATATTCATTTTCTTTAATGGCTGTTTTTAAGAACTGGTACCCATCGGATGGGCCGTATCCTTTCATGGAGGTTTTTTCTTGCATTTCCAAAACCCCTTGACAAATGGCCTT
>JABDCQ010000026.1 GCA_013288075.1 Chlamydiota bacterium
AGAAGATAATACAGATTTAGCTATGAGCCCGATTATTGCCCCTGCTACTGTAGATACAGGCGTAACAAATGGTAAAGTTTACCATTTAGATGGCAACTGGAATCCTGGCTTTAAAGTAGGACTCGGTTGGGGACTTGGACATGATGGATGGGATATTCTTGCAGAGTACACATGGTACCAATCAAGTAAATCAAAAGGCACACCAACATTAACAACAGCTCATCCTCTTTATGATGCTTATTGGTTTGTAAATAACCCAATTAATCCTGTAGTTCCTACATTTGAATCAGCAAGTGGAAAATGGAAACTTAATTTCAATGTTCTTGATGTAAGTTTAGGTCGTAACATGTACCTAAGCCCAAGACTTGAAATGAGACCTCACTTCGGTCTTAAAGCTACATGGCAAAAACAAGTGTTACATGCTGACTTTTTCAATTTTGCTCATACCACTGACATTTCTATGAAAAATAGAAGTAAAAATTGGGGTATTGGGACAAGAGCCGGCTTTGAAACAGCATGGCACTTCTCAAGAGAGTTTAGCTTAGTTGGTGATGTTGCTTTCTCAGGTGTTTGGGAAGAATTCAAAGTAAAACGTGTTGATAACACCACAACTCTTGCTACAGGCGTAGCAGTAAACAACGTAAGTATGACTTCTCATGTTTGGGGATTAAGACCTGTTCTTGAGTGGGATCTAGGATTTCGTTGGGAGACTTGGACTTGTGGAGACGAGTGGCATTTTGCTATAGAAGCTGACTGGGAATCACAAACATGGTTTGACCAAAACCAATTCCTTCGCTTAGCTGGTTCTGCTGAACAAAACGGCGGAGACCTATCTATGCAAGGTCTAACTTTGAAATTCAGAGTGGATTTCTAATTTGAAAGTGTTAAGGGTGCAGCCTTTTTGGCTGCACCCTTTTTTTATTTTCTTACAGCCTCACAAAATATCTTCATAAAACTCTCATAAGAAAAACACTGAGCTTTTTCGCTTTTTAAATAGGTGCGAATATTGCCTAAGTAGTTTTCATATTCCTCCTCTGAAATACCTTTTAAGAAGGTATAGAGTTCTTCGTATGTGGCAAATTTTCTCCGATCGATAAAACAGTTTAAGGGAATATAGTCTTCAATATTGCTAGCTCCCCAATAAATAGGAATGACACCTGCATGAAAGCTATCAAAGATCTTTTCTGTGATATAGCCTTTTAGCCCTTTACTGTTTTCGTAGCAAATAAGAAAGCGGTAGTTTTTAATGACCTCTATTTTATTTTCAATGGCTCCTTTATAGGATGGATAAAGAGAAGCATCCCAATTTTTTCCATAGAATTCAAAGTTCCCTTTGCTCTCAAAAAAGGTAATGGCTCTTTTTCTTTCTGAATAAAGCTCTTCTTTAGCCTCTGATTTATCACAAGTATGACCAATCACCATTGTGCAAAATTTCTTTTCCTTAAAAGGCGTGGTCTTTTCGAGCATGGGGCGAAGTTCGGGGTAGTAAAACTTGAAATACTTAACATTATCGACAAGATCATCATCCCAAGTGTAAACGAGGGAAAAGCAATTTTGTATGTTTTCTCTATACATCTCTCCTAATCTAAGGGGAGGCTCCCACATGAAAAGGATCATCTTTTCTTTGGGCATTTTGTGTAAGTTTACATGCTTATTGGGATTTGGTGGAACGTTCATAAAGACAACTTTTTTTACATCTTCTCCTATTGCAATAGAGGTATTAAAGGGAAGTTTTTTTAGCAATTTACCAAGGTAGCTTTTGTCTTTTAAAAGCCCTGGATAGCTAGAAAGCACGCATTCTCTAACTTCAAGGTCTTCTTCATGGGCTTTAAGCGCCCTATCCAAGTCGTCTATATTGCAAGTCCCTTGAGGAAGCACCTCAATTCTCTCTGCACAAAGAGAAAACACACCTAAACAACAAATAAAAAGACACTTCAAATACATAGACCCCCAAAAAAGGATGAAGGATGAATTATGAATGATGAAATGAGAAAGAAGAAAGAAAAAAGAGACAAGAATAACAGAGAGTAAAATTTTTCTCTTTCCCCTCTCTCTCTTTCCCCCCTCTGTGGTTTCTTGTCTCTGTGGTTAATTCTTTGGCTAACGCTTAAGCGCGCAAAGACTTGCATTTTTTTTAACCACAGAGACAAGAAACCACAGAGGGGGGAAAGAGAGAGAGGGGAATTTTATCCTTGTCCTCCCTGTTAATTCTTGTCTTCAGATTGCATTAGTTCTTGGGCCTCTTTGTCGGAGAGGAGGTGCTTTAGGGTGGAGTTTGCGAATTGGACTTCAGCGAGCTTGGAATCATAAGCTGCTTTTTTAGCATCTGAATAAGCATATCTAAGCCCGATAAATTCAACGCCTAAAGCTTCAGCTACGCGCTCGATCTCTTTTAGATGCGTTTCCTTGTCATTGATAAATACAATTTTTGGGGGATCAAGCTGCAGGGCGTCGAGGAGTTTAAAAAGGCTTCTGCCTTTATTTGTTCCCGAGGTAAATAGAATGCCGCTTCGATAGAGAACCCCATGCTCTCCAACAGATAAGCAAACATCTTTTTTGCTAGGAGCTGTTTTACTAAGATCGATCCCTTTTTCTTTAAGCTGCAAAGATGTTCTTGTTGCAAGAGCAAGGCCTTGGGTCGTAAGGCCCATAATAGTATATTCTTCTTCTTGCATGGCTTGCACAATGCCCTCTGTTCCCTCTTCCACAATGTCCATTTTGGTGAGATGACGAATAGCTTCCCATTCAGCTAAACTTCTTTCAAGGGCTTCAGCTTTTGTAAGGCCAGCTTTTATATGTTGGTTAAGGCGATCTATAAACCACAGATCGCATCCAAGCATTTGGGTGGGGATGAGAAGAGTGTCATCGATATCTAAAAGGATTAAGGTGTTTTTAGTGATATGATTCTTAATTTCTTTGAAATTTTGCGTTTCAATAATCTTTGCAGAAAGAGAGCTTAAACTTGCAATAAAAACAGTTAAAGAGATTAGGTGCTTTTTCATATTTTACTCCATTAAACTAAAGAAGTTAGATTGCCATTTTTTAATCCAAAAAAACAAGATGGAAACTTTTTTTGAGCTCCTTCTTCCTTTCCAATTAATTTTTTTTTCTCTAAGATGAGGTCTTATGTTTAATGAATTATTTGTACACCTAGAAGCGATCAACGATTTTATTTGGGGCTACGTTGCCTTTCTCCTTATCACACTGCTTGGCATTTACTTTACTCTCCGCTCAGGCTTTTTTCAGATTAGAAAGTTCATACCGACTTTTAAAACTTTTATGGCCCTAAGAACCCATAAAAAACAAGAAAGGGGCATGCACCCTATTAAAACGTTTTATGCGGCTATTGGCGGATGTATTGGAATTGGCAATATAGTAGGGATTTGCACAGCTGTTCAAATAGGGGGGCCAGGAGCTCTTTTTTGGACGTGGATAGCAGGTTTTTTAGGCATGCTTATTCAGTATTCAGAAGTCTTTTTAGGGATGCGTTACAGAGAAAAAAATGACCAGGGTAGCTACGATGGCGGTCCTATGTATTTTCTTCCCAAGGCCTATAGGGGCAATTGGGTTGCCATCCTTGTAAGTCTTTTGCTTTGCATTTATGGAGTGGAAGTTTTTATGTTCAATGTAATGGCAGATAGTATTGCTGTTAATTGGCATATTAACAAAGTGCTCGTTGTGGGAGTGCTTCTTGCTGCTGTTCTTGTTGTTACCTTTGGAGGAATCCAAAGAGTAGGGATGGTATGTAGCAAGGTGATTCCTGCGTTTATTATTCTTTATTTGGGCATGGGTTTTTGGGTTCTTTTCCTTCATGGTCCTGAGATTCCTGGCATTGTGTCTATGATTTTTAAAGGAGCCTTTACTCATCAGGCAGCCATAGGCGGATTTGCCGGAAGCTCTGTTATTCTTGCTATTTCTATGGGACTTTCAAGAGGTGCCTATTCAGGGGATATTGGGGTAGGATATATGTCGATTATCCACTCAGAGAGCAGCGAGCAAAACCATTCTAAGCAAGCATCCCTTGCTATTATGGTAATCTTTATAGACATTTTTATTGTCTGTACCATGAGTATTTTACTGGCCCTTGTAACGGGAAAGTGGCATTCATCTCCCGATGTCACATTAATGGTACAGGACGCGCTTGGTATGCATTTTCCTTATATGGATGTTTTTATGCCCTTCTTCTTATTTCTTTTAGGGTATACAACCATTATTGCGTATTTCGCTGTAGGAGTAAAATGTGCAAGATTTATTTCTGCTAAGCAAGGCCCACGCCTTTATTATGCCCTTGGATGTACAGCTCTTGTTGTCTTTGCTTTTGTAGGTCCAGAGCAAGCCTTTGTGGTTATGTCTCTTTCTGGAGCGGCTCTTTTAATTCTCAATCTCATTGGGATTTTTCTTTTGCGCAAAGAAATTAAATTTAAAGTCACGCAAGTATTGGAAAAAAATATTGATAGCTGATAGAAGGAAGATATATGACTAGGAGGTTATATGTTAATGTGGGCTATTATATTTTTGATCATTGCACTTGTTGCAGGTCTTTTTGGCATGAGAGGCGTTGAAGGCGTTGCTATGTCAATTGCTAAAATCTTATTCTTTATTTTTATCATTCTTTTCCTTATCACCTTAATCTTTGGCCTCGGCTGGGTCTCTATGGGAGCTCCACCCGCAGCTTGAAGTATGAAACAGAGAGGGTTTTTTTTATCTCCCTCTCTTTTTCTTCCTCTGTGGTTTCTTGTCTCTGTGGTTAAAAAAATGCGAGCCTTTGTGTTCTCAAGTGTTAGCTAAAGATTTAACCACAGAGACAAGAAACCACAGAGGAAGAAAGAGAGAGAGAGGGAGTTCTCTTTGTTATGAGGTTGTGTCTAAAAGGGTTTGCCAGCGCTCATAAAGTGTTTCTAGCTTTTTTTGCTCTTTTCCCATGAGGCTATAAAGTTCTAAAGCTTTTTCTGCATTGGCCTGAATTTTTGGATTATCAATCTCTTTTTGCAATGAAGCAATGGAGCTTTCTGTCTTGGCAATGTTTTCTTCCATCCCTTCAAGTTCCTTTTGCTCTTTATAGGAAAGCTTTTTGGGCTTTTCTTTAGGCTTTTCTTGAGAGGGGAGTGCTTCTTTTTTAGGAGAGGTGTTTCGGGTAGCTTTTTCTAACTGCTCATAGCTTGCAAATAAATTTTGTTCTACGTTAAGGCCAAGACCAAGAATTTGTGTGCAAACTTTATCCATTAAACATCTATCGTGAGAAATTAAGACAACGGCGCCCCCGAATTCTCTTAGGCTTTCTTCAAAAACTTCTAGAGTAGGAATGTCTAAATCGTTTGTTGGTTCATCTAAAAATAGAATGTCAGCTGGTTCTAGCATCAGCCTTGCAATTAAAATGCGCGCTCTTTCTCCGCCAGATAAACATCTTATAGGAATGGTAAGGCGCTCAGGAGAAAATAAAAACCGTTTTGCCCATCCATTTACGTGGATTTCTTTGCCTTGGTAATTGACAAAATCGCTTTTAGGGGCTAGCGCTTCTTTAAGAGTGATATCTAAAGGAAGCTGCTCTCGATGCTGATCGAAATAAACAAGCTTTAGGTCTTCAGCCATTTTTATGGTCCCCATGTCTTGGGGAATTTTTCCGGCAAGCATCTTAAGAAGTGTTGACTTTCCTGTTCCATTTTTCCCTACAACACCTAAACAAGTTCCAGGAGATAAAGTTAAATCAATCCCTTCAAAAAGAAGAGATCCTCCTAGAGATTTTGTCAGGTTTTTGGCAACAAGAAGCTGCCTTGTTTCTCTTTCAGAAGAAGAAAAGTCGATCTCTACCTTATGCGTTTTATTGCGTATTTTCACTTCTGAAAACTCTTGCATGAGCTTATGCGCTCTTTGTACGCGGGATTCAGATTTCGTTGTACGCGCTTTAGGAGATCTTCTTAACCACTCCATTTCATTTTTAACTGTTAAAGCTAAAGAACGCTGTTGCTCTAATTGCCCTTCTAAAAAGAGCTCTTTATGTTCAAGGTGGTAGGAAATGTTGCCTTTACTAATAAAGATCCCTTCCGGGTACGCTTTATTAAGCTCTACTGTTTTATTTGTGACATTTTCAAGGAAGTACCTGTCGTGGCTAATGACTAAATACGAAGTCTTTTCTCTTGCAAGGAATTTTTCTAGCCATAAGATTCCTTCTAGGTCTAAATGGTTTGTTGGCTCGTCTAAAAGTAAAAGATCGGGCTCTTGCATAAGGGCTCTTGCGATATCCAGACGTTTTTTCCATCCGCCTGAAAGGGAATGTGCTTTTTGATCAAAATCGGAGAACTGGGTCTTTCCTAAAAGAATGCGCGCTTTAGTGAGCGTTTCTAATTCGTCTCCAGGTCCGCCTGCAGCTAAAAGGACCTCTTCTAAGGAGAGATCGGGGAAATGAGGGGATTGGCTAGCATATCCTATACGAAGGCCCTGTTTTTTAGAGATTGTTCCGGAGTCTGCTTTTTCAAGTCCCATAAGGATTTTTAAAAGGGTCGATTTTCCTGAGCCGTTTGGGCCAATAAGTCCAATCCTGTCCCCTTCTGAGATACTAAAAGAAATATCTTCAAAAAGATGGTCGGAACCAAAGGATTTCGATAAAGAGTGAATGCCTAATAGAGTTGTCATATAAGAAGCTTACATTCTTATGCTATTTTTTTCTAGAAATTTCATCTTGTTGTTTTTAAATTACTTAGTTTTGTAACTTATAATTAAATAATTTAAATTTGTTGATTAATTAACTTTTTTATTCAAAAATGAAATTAGAGAGAACAAAAAACAACTTAAGGGGATTTCTATGCAAAAATATAGAGCCTATGTGCATTACCACTTTAAAAAGGGAATGGAAGAGTCGGGGATTAAATTCCTTGAAACAGAGCTAATTAAGCATGCAGCCGAAATGGGATGCCATAATATTGAGCTTTGGCTAGATGAAAAAGACCATACCCGCTTAGTGGGAACAGGAGATTGGAATAGTTTAGATGAAGCGCGTAAATTCCAGTCTACTTGGGACAAAAAAGAGAAAGAACTCTCCAAATTTTTAACCAATAAACCAGAGCGAGAGTTTTATAAGCTTCGAAACTCCTACTCCGAAAAAGCCAAAAAAGCCGCTTAAAGAACAAGAGAAAACCACAAAAGGATTTTCTTCTCTTCTCTTCCTCTGTGGTTTCTTGTCTCTGTGGTTAAAAAAATGCAAGTCCTTGAGTGCCCAAGTGTTAGTTGAAGATTTAACCACAGAGACAAGAAACCACAGAGGGGGAAAGAGAGAGAAGAAAAATTTCCTTGGTGGTTTTTGGGGTTTTTGATACAAGCCTGAAGAAAGAGGGGTTGTATGAAAAAATGTTTATATGTTTTGTCTTTGCTTGTTTTTCCATTATCTTTAGTGGCTGAGAGGATTTCTCCTGAAATGGCCCTTCAAAGGCTTATTGAGGGGAATAAACGTTTTTATACAGATCAATCTGTCCATCCCGATCGCACTGCCGAGAGAAGGCAGGAAACAACCTCTCTACAAAAGCCTTTTGCTGCTATATTAGGCTGCTCTGATTCTAGAGTTGCCCCTGAAATTATTTTTGATCAGGGAATTGGCGATCTTTTCATTGTAAGAGTCGCTGGAAACGTTGTGGGGCCTGTAGAGCTTGATAGTGTTGAATATTCAGCTATTTATCTAGACTCTTCTGTTGTTGTTGTCCTTGGGCATGAGAACTGCGGGGCTATAAAGGCTGTTATGGCCGGGCAGACGAAGCATGTTGAAACCGTTGCGGAGCTTATTCTGCCCGCCATTAAAAAAGTCCCTAAAGATCAGGTCGAAAGGGCCATTAAGGAGAATGTAAAAAATTCTGTTGCAAGAATTAGGCAAAGTCCTTCTATTAAAGAACTTATAGAAAAAAAGAGCCTCAAGGTTGTGCCAGCCTATTATAACTTCCATACAGGAGAAATGGAGCTTCTCGAGTAAATTTTAAATATTTTTCTTTCATTTGACAAAGTAACCCTAAATTTGTTAAGCTTAACAAAAGCATTTTTTAAAAAGTGGGTTGCATGGCTTCATTTACAAAAAAAATTTCCTTTAATAAAGAGAAAGGCGTTGACTTTACTACAGCATTGCGTAGAAGGGTTAATGAGTATTTCGAAGAGAAAAAGATCTCTCCGAGAGCAAACGTTTCAATGAAATTAAAATCTTTTTTTTACGTAGGGTTAACAGCATTTCTTTATACGCTTCTTATTACAAATGTTTTTGGCTCTATCGGTAATTTCTTTCTTTACGGCTTTTTAGGCTTATCTATTGCTATTGGAACAATGAATATTGCGCACGATGCTTTACATGGCTCTTACGCAAAAGGCTCCCTCAGTAATAGAGTCATTGGGCTTATCATGGATGTATGTGGTCCAAGCTCCTTTTATTGGAAGCAGGAGCATACCATTGATCACCACACTTTTACCAATATTGCCGAGCACGACTCCGATTTAAAAGGACCTATTCAGTTAAGGCTCTGTCCTAATACTCCTTATCATTCTTACCATCGTTTTCAGCACTTATATGCTCCATTCCTCTATATGTTAAATTTAATCCATTGGATGTATTCTTCTGATATTAAAAGGATTTATAATATCATTAGAAACAGACATGAACCTTCAAGAAAGCCTTCAAAGACGGAAGCCGCTTCTATTTTCTTCTTTAAGTCTCTTCATGCTTTCTTGTTTATTGCTCTGCCTATTATGATATTACCTATGGCATGGTGGCAAGTTTGCTTAGGATATGGGATTTATTTATGTTTAGCAGGACTTACTGTCACAGTGATTTTCCAATTAGCTCATATTGTAGAAAATGTTGCTTTCCCTTTACCTTCTGAAGAAGGAAAGATAGAAGAAAGCTTTTTACAGCATCAGCTAATGACAACCTCTAATTTTGCCCCTAATAGCAAGCTTGTGAAGTTCTTGTTTGGTGGACTTAATTTTCAGGTTGAGCACCATCTTTTTCCTCATATTTGCCATATTCACCTTAGTGAGATTGCTCCCATTGTAAAAGCCACAGCTGAAGAGTACGGCTTGCCTTATTATGAAAATGCGACGTTTTTTGGTGCCATACGCTCTCACTTCCGCACCCTTAAAAGATTTGGGCATCCTTCGAACGCCTGCTCCCAAGAAAAGGTCCGCGCCTAAAGATAAAAAGAGAGGGCAAAATTTTCTCTCTCTTTCTTTCTTCCTCTGTGGTTTCTTCCCTCTGTGGTTAAAAAAATGCAAGCCCTTGCGCATCCAAGTGTTAGCCAAAGATTTAACCACAGAGGGAAGAAACCACAGAGGAAGAAAGAGAGAGAGAGAAAAAATTTTTATCCTTCTCTTTGTTTATTTCTCCTCTTGTTTTGGATATAGTTAAATTATGATACGCAAAGAGAAAGTGGAAGAGCTAAAAAGGAAGATGGGGGAACTAGGAATTAAGGAGGACGACCTTCTTGAAAAGTTTATCCTTGGCTCTGGAAGCGGCGGACAAAAAATCAATAAAACATCTTCGTGTGTGTATCTAAAGCATATTCCTTCTGGAGAAGAGGTGAAGTGCCAAAAAGATCGCTCTAGAGAAATGAATCGCTATTATGCGCGCAAAGAAATTTATGAGCGGCTAAGAAAGAAAATTGAAAATGTTCTCTCAGAAAAAGAGCAAGCCCAAGAAAAAATCAGAAGGCAAAAAAGACGCCGATCAAGAAAATCTAAAAATAAGATGCTAGAAGAGAAAAAAGCTCATTCTGAAACTAAAGCTATGCGAAGGACCCCAGCAGATGATTGATCTAGTTGTTCTTGGAGGGGGCGCTGCAGGTATTTTTGCAGCTATCCAAGCAAAAACCTTAAATCCTGCAACCAAAGTAGTCCTTCTTGAAAAGTCAGCTGTTTTACTTGCTAAAGTAAAGGTTTCAGGCGGCGGTAGATGCAATGTGACTCATGCCTGTTTTGATCCTAAACTTTTAGTCAAACATTACCCTAGAGGAGAAAAGGAGCTTTTGGGTCCTTTTCACCGCTTTGGCCCGCAAGATACAATTGATTGGTTTGAAGCGCGAGGTGTTCCTCTTAAAGTAGAAACAGATGGCAGAATGTTTCCTCTAAGTAACCGCTCAGAGAGCATTATTGAATGCCTTCTTAATGAGGCCGGAAAACTGGGTGTAGAAATACGCTTAAGAGCGCGCATAGAGCAAATAACAGCTTCTGATGGAGGCTTTACCTTAAAGCTCAAGCAAGAGGAGCTTATCTCATGCAAAAATCTTCTTTTTGCTACAGGAAGCAGCCCTGAAGGGTACCAGTTTTTAGAACAGTTGGGAGTCAAGATAGAGAGCCCTGTTCCTTCTTTATTTACCTTTAATGTCCCCACATCTGCTTTAAAAGAGCTTAGCGGAAATGTTGTTGACCCCGCTGAACTTCAAATTAAGGGAGCTTCCTTTGTACAAAAAGGGCCTCTTCTTATTACGCATTTTGGCTTTAGTGGTCCTGCAGCTTTAAAGCTTTCAGCTTGGGCAGCTAGGTATTTGCATGAAAAAGATTATAAAGTAGAGCTTTTGATTAATTGGCTTCCAGAGTTTTCTTATGAAGAAATTTTAGAAGCATTTCTAACTTTAAAAAAAGAAAAACCTCAGAAAAATTTAGAGGTTGAAAATCTCTTTAAATTGCCTAAAAAATTATGGAAAGCTTTTATAGAAACAAGAGACAAACGCCTTTGCGAACTTTCCTTAAAAGACTTTCAGGTGCTTTCCCAAAAACTTCATTCCGACTCTTATCAAGTAGAAGGAAAGACAACCAATAAAGAAGAGTTTGTAACTTGCGGTGGCGTGAATCTAAAAGAAGTAGATTTTAAAACCATGCAAAGCAAAACCTGTAAGGGCCTTTTCTTTGCAGGAGAAGTCCTCAATATCGATGGCGTAACAGGCGGCTTTAACTTCCAAAACGCTTGGACCACAGGCTTCATCGCCGGCACCTCCGCTGCAGGGGAAGGATGAAAGAAGAGAGGGTTTTTTTCTCTCTCTTTTCTTCCTCTCTCTCTCTTCCTCTGTGGTTTCTTGTCTCTGTGGTTAAAAAAATGCGAGCCTTTTGGATCCCTAAGCTTAGCCAAGATTTAAACCACAGAGACAAGAAACCACAGAGGAAGAGAGAGAGAGAGGAAGAAAAGAGAGAGAGAAAAACCCTCTCTGTTCTTCCTTATTCTTTGGCCTGGGGGTACAAGGTGTTGTAGCCGCTTTGGATGTTGGGGTATTTGGGGGACCAGGCGTATTCGTCATCGTCAACAGCCCAGAACATGATGCCCAAAAGGGAATTGGCTTTGGCTAGATGGGCTTTTAGGGCAATTGTTTCCGGGGTATCAAAGCTTACCCATTCAGCGGATGCGATGTTATATCCATAGGCTGTGCTTGTAGGGGTATCAGTGCCAAAGGTAAGTTCATTTAATGTAATCATGTCGGCAATCTCAAAATAGGCAAGAAAACCTGGCTGCATGGTAGATGGGCCTGCAGGGCCTGCACCTGTAAAGAGTTTGCCAGGGCCATTATCTGAGCTTGTTAAACTTGTGACTCCTGCATAGGAGTGCCCGTAAGTAGGCATTCCAAGCACAATTTTATTTGCAGGCACTCCATTATCTATGTAATTGGAAAGAGTTTTAGCAATATATAACGTGCTTGCAGGATTTGTATCTTGATTTAGAGGGGCGTCTACTCCTGTAAGAGCTGGATTGTCAAAAGGGCCGTGGTAGTCATAAGCCATGACATTAAATCTGTCTAGGTAAGGTGCGCATTTAGCTAGCCACTCAAAGTAGCTTGAAGGATTATCGTGGTAGCTTGAAGGAACACCTGTGGGGACAATCGCTGCTGAAGCATAGCTTAAAAGAAGCTCTGGGCTAGCTTTTTTACACGCCGCGTAACATTCGCTTAAAAATGTTACAAAGTTATCGAAATCCTGCTCAGTTCCTCCTCTTGTGAGGTCTCCTGGGTATTCCCAGTCGATATCAATCCCATTAAATCCATATTGATGCGCGTAGCTAATAGCTGATTCAATGAACTCTGCTCTGCTTGAGGGATTTGCTACCATTTGACTAAAGAGTTTATAGGTGTATTGTCCCATTCCATTAGGATCGTTCGGATCATTAAAACTCCATCCGCCAATAGAAATACTTGTCTTTAGTTTAGAGTTAATTTGTTTTAATGCTTGAACTTCTGGGTAAAGGATACTCTGATCGTTCCACTCAATAGGTTGAACAGTAAAATTGCCTGTGAGGTGGGGATTTGTAGGGTCAATAGATTTTGAAACATACCCGAATATGGCAAAGGCATAATTTAAGTCGGTGATAATTGTGGGATCAATAAGGCTTGGAAGAAATTGAGGCCTGCCGCCTCTTGGAGGGCGATACTGGGACCAGTTTTCATAATAGGCTGTGACAACAGGTTCTGCATAAGCATTTAGAGCAGTTAACGTTAAAAGAGAGGCAAAGAGTTTACGCATTTTCAGATCTCCTATTTAGGAATAAATTTTAAAGCGATTTGATTTAAGCAATAGCGTCTTCCACTCGGTGGGGGTCCATCATTAAATACATGTCCTAAATGACCATCGCACCTGCTGCAAAGAATTTCTACGCGCTGGTATCCAAGGGAGTTATCTAATTTATAAGAGACGTTTTCTTTAAAAATGGGATCGTAAAAGCTTGGCCATCCTGTATGAGAATTGAATTTTGCCTCCGAGCTGAAAAGAGGGAGCGCACATCCTTTACATACAAATAGGCCATCATCTTCTGGGAAATTAAAGTAGGCTGCACAAAAAGCAGGTTCTGTCCCTTTGTTTCTAAGAACTTTATATTCTTCAGGAGTTAGTTTGTTTTGCCATTCTTCTTCTGATAAAAGAAGTTTCTCTCCATTGAAGTGGTAAGGTTCCATAGCTGTTTCCTCCTGAGCGTATCCCAGAACAAGTAGACTTAAAAAAATACAAATAAATTTAATCATGAGAGCATGTTTAACATTTTAATTTTTTGTTTGTCAATCAAGTTCTGAAGATCTGCTTTCAAAAAAAACAATAAGTCTTTAATGTAAAAATATGACAACGCAAAAAATAGAGCATTCTCACGCAGGGCAAAGACACGAAGAGCATATTGTTCTTGGTGTTGTGTACATGATTTTGGCAGCTATTTGCTTTTCTTCTATGAGCCTTTTAGGAAAAATCATTGGAGATAGAGCTTCTACTGATACAATCTTGTTTTCAAGGTTTATCATTAGCTTTATCTTAGTATTGCCTTGGGTATTTAAAGATCCTAAAGCTGTTATTCGCGTGCATAGCAAGGGCAAAGTTATTTTGCGCAGCTTTTTTGGGCTTCTTGCCTTTGGCAGCTTTTTTTATGCCCTAAGGTATATTTCTCTTGCAGATGCTCTTCTTTTAAACAATACCTGCCCTCTTTTTGTTCCTGTTGTTGTATGGATGATTTCTCGCGCAAAGACGCCGCGTAAAGTGTGGGCTGGGATTATTTTAGGATTTATTGGAGTAGGACTTGTATTGAATATCGATAGCAAGTTTTTTGATCCCATGTCTTTAGTAGCGCTTCTTTCAGGAGTGTTTGCAGCTATAGCTATTGTAATTATTCGTACGTTAACTAGATCAATCACTATTTTGCAGATTCTTTTTTATAACTTTTTTATAAGCTCTATTATTTCAGGAATTCTTCTTCCTTTTAGCTGGAAATCGCTTAATACCGAAACGCTTTATTTGCTTTTAGGGGTAGGGCTTTTAGGCGCAGCTTATCAGTACCTTAGCACTTTATCTTATACTAAAGCGCCTGTGCGCATCACTTCGCCTTTAATGTTTTTGTGTATTATTTTTGGAGCTGTTGCCGATATCCTTATCTGGGATAACATCCCTAGCAAATTCACAGTTTTAGGAATGGCCCTTGTGATCCTAGGAGGAGCCATCACCATCTACTACGGACAAAAGACTCTCTCCTCCAAATCCAAATAACAAAGAGAATTTTTTCTCTCTCTCTTTCTTCCTCTGTGGTTTCTTGTCTCTGTGGTTTATATCTTTGCTAAGTCGTTGCTTGGATCAGCTTAGCAAAGATATAACCACAGAGGGAAGAAACCACAGAGGAAGAGAGAGAGAGAAAATTCTCTTTGTTACTTTTTGAATTAGAAAAAGCTTTTAGATGAATCAGGCCCTCTAGGGGGGTGAGGCCAAACCGTATCAGGGAGACGGTCATGGCTAACTCTAGATGAGAATGGCCTTGGCGCTTCAGGCCCTCTATTGAAGGGGTTTTCCCAATCAAAACGCTCTTCATTAACGCCGTTTTGGAGCCCTCTTCCAATAGGAGACTCCCAATCAAAGGCTTGGATTTGATTTTCGTCATAAAGCCCTCTTCCCAAGGGGGATTCGAAGTCAAAGAACTCAAAGCGTCTTTCTTGAGTAATCGGAAGATGACCACTTCCTAATCCATTTAGTGCTACGGTCATGTGTAGCCCGCTAGC
Organism: Chlamydiota bacterium; assembly: GCA_013288075.1. Lineage (GTDB taxonomy): Bacteria > Chlamydiota > Chlamydiia > Chlamydiales > Rhabdochlamydiaceae > JABDCQ01. Next base: position 14,469 of record JABDCQ010000026.1, read on the forward strand.
TAGCATTTGTATTCCTCTAGCTACACGTTGTAAACTTCTAGAGAGGTCTGCTAATTGGCTTCTGTAAGCGGTTAATTCTTCGATTGTTAACGGTCTTTGCTGCAAGGCGGGCGCGGGAGTAGCCTGTGGCACGTCAAAGGGACCTCTGCATAAAGGGCAAATAGCTCTAATCCTTAAAGCGCTTTCTAAACAATTGTTATGAAAACGGTGGTTTTCATGACCGGCTAATTTTTCTCCTTCCTCGAAGTCATCAAGACATATGGGACAGGCTTTCTCATTGTTATTATCGGCATTTGCATGAAAAACAAATGAAGAGATACTTATTCCAATAGGTTCTGTAGACATAATTATATCCTCTATTTATTAAAAATTTAAAAGTAATTATACATTATTTGCTATTTGAATTCAATGTTGGTATTGGGGATAATCTATCTCTTTGTGCATTAGCGCTTTACATTGCATATGCATAACCCCAAAGGAATTCCTTCTCTCTCCCGTGCCCGTGTGCGTGCCTGTGCCCGTGCCCGATTTGGCGTTGTTTGCTTTCTTGCGCTTGCCCATCAATAACATCAACTCGGGCACGGGCACGGGCACGCACACGGGCACGGGGGAGAAAAAAAAATTATCCCTCTTTGTTCATCTTTTTATTTTTCTTGGGGGCTATAGGATGTCGACGAGCTTATGGTTTGGGTTTTGTTTGATGCTGTATTGCTTGTCCCATTGGTTGTTGAAAAGGGCCATGGGTCTTCCAAGCTTGTCGGTAACAAGGACGGAGCTTGTGGACTTGGAGTAGGTTTTCATATCGCCTATAATCCAGGCGCTGCATTGGTAGGGGAGCATGGTAAGCACTGTGTCTGCTCCATACTCATCTTTTAAGCGGTATTGCATCACTTCAAATTGAAGCTGTCCAACGGCTGCAAAAATCAGATCGCCTTCTCTTTCTGCAGACCTAAGAAGCTGTATGGCCCCTTCATCTGTTAGCTGCATGGTCCCTTTATCAAACGATTTTCTTTTTCCCACGTCTTTAGGATAGAGCCTGGCAAAAATTTCTGGTTGGAATTGAGGAAGCGGCTTAAAATTAAACCCTCCTCCGACAGACAGGGTATCTCCTATAGAAAAAGTTCCCGGGTTAATAACTCCTATCACATCTCCTGGATAAGCAAAGTCAAGAGTAGTCCTTTCTCCTGCGACCATTCCATGAGGACGAGAGAGGCGAATCTCTTTACCTAGTCTATGGTGTTTTACAACTAAATCCCTTTCAAAACGTCCTGAGCAAATTCTAATAAAGGCCATGCTATCGCGGTGGCGTTTATCCATGTTTGCTTGGAGTTTAAAGACATATCCGCTAAAGGGAGTTATCACGGGATCAATTTCTACATCTTCCCCATTAGGTTTTGTAGCCGCTCTACTGTGAGGGCAGGGTGCCAAATGGATAAAGGCATCAAAAAAGGGCTCGACCCCAAAGTTTGTAAGCGCTGAAGCAAAAAATACGGGGGTAACTTGCCCAGAGAGAAAGTCTTCCATAGAAAAAGGGTTGCCAGCAAGTTCTAAAAGCTCTAACTCTTCTTTAAGTTTTGTGTAAATCAAAGAGCCCATTTTATCTTGTGCATCTTTCCCTTCAAGCGGCAAAGATGTAATGAGGGCTTTTTGTGCCCCTCCATGCGATACTTTAGTGAAAAATAGACACTCATTATTCGATCTATCTACAACGCCTTGGAATTCTTTGCCCATGCCAATCGGCCAGTTCATGGCATAAGAGCAAATTTGCAGTACATTTTCTACTTCGTTCATCAGCTCTAGAGGCTCTCTTGCCGGCATATCCATTTTGTTAATGAAGGTAAGAACAGGGATGTTTCTTAAGCGGCATACCTCAAAAAGTTTGCGCGTTTGTTTTTCTACCCCTTTAGAGGCGTCAATCACCATGATAGCGCAATCAGCAGCCGTAAGTGTGCGGTACGTATCTTCAGAAAAGTCTTCGTGACCAGGAGTATCTAGAACGTTAATGATGGTATCTTTATAAGTAAATTGCATGGCCGAAGAGGTGATAGAAATCCCTCTTTCTTGCTCCATGGCCATCCAATCAGATGTTGCAGCTTTTCTGCCTTTACGCCCTTTAACCATCCCCGCTGTTTGAATCATTCCCGAATAGAGAAGAAGCTTTTCTGTCAGGGTTGTTTTCCCAGCATCCGGGTGAGAGATAATAGCAAAGGTGCGCCTTTTCTTAACAGCATCGGCAATAGAAAGCTCTTCATCCATGATTTATCCTTTTTCTCCAAGAATACCCAAGCGTTTTTTAAAACGCTATGCCGTATTTAAGCACAACAAGAGGTGCATAAAGAGTGTGTCTTGGAAAATCATGCATCCCAAATGTAGGAAAGCTAATAGCTGCTTCAAAAAAACGTGTATCGCATGTTTCATTTTTATATTCTTTACCAAAAGCAAATTCAGGAGAGATAAAAAAATGGGAATTTATATCGCGGTGACTTGCAAAGATTCCGGAAGCAGAAGCTCCTGCTCCGACATAAAATTGAGAGTAGAGATTAGGCTTAAAGTAGTAGTGGTAAAGCGCACTTGCTTTCACTTGTGTCACAGCAATTACGGTAGACACTTGGAGAGAGAGGTCTTTGCCGTGGTGATTATTTTGTGTGCGGTACCCGAGCCCAAAAGAAGGAACAGGAAAAGGAAATGGTCCAAGTCCAATGTCTACATATCCAAAAGAGTTTTCTGTGTCGCAGCAGCAGCAGCAGTGCTCTTCCTTTTCAGCAAAAGCAAAAGAAGTAACAAGCAATGCAGTAATAGTAATTAAATTAATAAGTTTTTTCATAAAAGTTCTCCTTATGGCGAAGAATTTTAACCCTTTAATTGCATTTGTGTATACATACAAAATAATCTTTAATACAAAAGCTCATATTTTTAACCACAGAAAAAATCTTTCTCTTTCCCCTCTCTCTCTCTTCCTCTGTGGTTTCTTGTCTCTGTGGTTTATATCTTGGCTAAGCTTAGAGATCCAAAAGACTCGCATTTTTTTAACCACAGAGACAAGAAACCACAGAGGAAGAGGGAGAGAGAGGGAATTTTTTTCTGTGGTTAAAAATATGAGCTTTTTGGATGCACAGAAAAAAGTACTTTCAAAAAATCGGGAAAAATATATTGTGCGTATAAAACTGGCTGTTTTTTATGAAAAAAGTTTTAGCTCTATTTTCTGCTTTGCTTCCCCTTATTGTTTTTGGAGAGGCAAAAGAGGGAATTTTGTCTTTAGGCCTAGGAGATTTTAACGTGACAGGCCATCATCATAAACTGCTTTTTCAAGCAGAATATAAATGGCCTCCTATTTTTTATGACCTCCGCACTCAGGGAGGGATTTTTATTACCGAGCAGCAAGCAACCTATATTTATTCGGGGATTGCCTACGATATTTATATGGGAGAGAGCTTTGTATTAACTCCCAGTTTTGCCCCGGGCCTCTACATGAGAGGGAAGGGTAAAAGTTTGGGCTTCCCTCTAGAATTTCGCTCATGCATTGAGCTTGCGTTTCGCTTTTGTAACGGAGCGCGTTTAGGTTCTTCTTTCTATCATCTTTCTAATGCTAGCCTGGGCTATAAGAATCCCGGAGTCAATAATTTTGCCTTGTTTTATGGAATTCCCATAAGATATTAGACTTTTAAATGCCTTTCCTGGTAATAGTAAAAATATAATTTTACAATTTAGGTGAGGGGTTATGTTGAAGAAGCTTTTTTCTTTTCTTACGTTAGTAGGGATTTCAGGGTCTCTTTTTGCAAGCGGGTTGCAAGAGGACATTGATAATGCAACCGTGATTGTTAGAGATTTTGCTCCTTCTATTCCTCAAGAAGTTTTTGATAAAGCTGAGGGCGTTGCTGTTTTAAAAGTTGTAAAAGCGGGCTTTCTTGTAAGCGGTAGAGGCGGAGATGGGATTGTTGTAGCTAAAAATGCTACTGGGTGGTCAGCCCCTTCAGCTTTAGGCGTTGGGGGTGTTGGCTTAGGGCTTCAAATTGGGGTGGAAGTATCTGATTTAATCATCGTTCTTAATACTAAAGAAGCTGTAGATCTCTTTATGAGAGGAGGTGATATCTCTTTGGGCGCCAATTTAAGCATAGCAGCAGGTCCTGATGGAAGAAGCGGTGAAGGAACGATTCTTCCTGGTGTTTCAGCTTATACTTATGTAAGAAGTGAAGGAGCTTTTTTTGGGGTTTCTTTAGAAGGCACTGTGATTGTAGAGGGTAGAGATGCCAATGCTAAATTTTATGGTAAGCCTGTAACTGCTGCTGAGCTTTTAACGGGTAAAATCCCAAGACCTGATAGTGCTAAGGCTCTTTATGCAGCTCTTGGAGAATCGCCTAAGGTGCATGTTTTAGGTTTTTTTGGTAAACTGCTCCATAGCAAAATGACTTTAGTTTTAGGGATTATTTGTGTTTTATTGCTCGCTTGGTGGGTTTATTCGGTATATAAGAAAAGATAACAAATGGAAATTATTTTAACAGCTAAGGTTAAAGCAAAATTAGCGCATATTGCAGATGTAGAGAAGCAGCTTCGCTCTTTAGCGAAGCTTAGTCAAGAAGAAGAAGGGTGCCTTCTTTATGCGCTTCATCAGGATGTGAATGATCCTGCAACGTTTCTTTTAATAGAGCGTTGGGCTTCAAAGGAGGCTTTAGATTATCATTATTCTTTAGAGCATTTTGTTAAATACTCTAAAGAAATTCCTTCTTTCATTGTCTCTCCTCCAGAGGTAACCTTTTTGAGATCTCTTAATGAAAGGGGCTCTGAAAAGGGCTCTATTTAGAGTTTAGACTTAAAAAAGTCGGTGATTTTCACAAGTTTTCCTTCTTTTTGTAGCTCTTGCAAAGCGCTCATATCGTTAATTAATCTTTCGATGTAATTCTTGGTAAGTTGAGTATTTTCCATTTTAGCTAATATTTCTAAAATTTTCTTTGATTTTTCTAGATCATTTTCTTTGTAGGCTTTTTTTGCCTGACCAACGAGATCGCTAGGGGGGTGATTGCCTGTTAAGCAGTTCAATGTCAAGGGGTTGCTCATAGATAAATGTCCTTGTTTTAAATATTTAATGGGGGGACATTCTATTTTGATTTCGCTTAATAAGATATAAAAGAAATAATTTGAGAGGTGTTTAAAGCACCTATCTTTTATCCTATTCTGAAAAATTAGAGGACTTATGCCAATCAATTCACGTCTTGGGAAAAAAATGGATCTTACCATTAGTCGCTTAGGGATTAATGGAGAAGGGGTGGGGGAGTGGTATGGGTATACGGTTTTTGTAGAGGGGGCGCTACCCGGAGAAACGGTTAAGGCTAAGCTTTATGAAAAGCATAGAAGTTATGGGCGCGCAGCTGTCATAGAAAGAACTTCAGATTCTCCCCATAGAGTAAAACCTGTTTGCCCTCTCTTTGGAAAATGCGGCGGCTGCCAAATCATGCATCTTAGCTATGATGAGCAGCTAATCACTAAAAGACAAAGAGTTGTAGATGCTTTAGAGCGTATAGGAAAGCTTAAAGGTGTGGATGTAGCTCCTTGCGTAGCTTCTCCTACTCCTTTAGCTTATCGCAATAAAATTCAAATCCCTGTTTTTCCAGGCACTCCTTTGCGCTTTGGATTATATGCACGTCAAACACATGATTTAGTAGAAATGGAAAAATGTTTTATCCATTGCCCTTTAGGAGAGAGCGCTTATCAACATATCCAAGAAATTCTTAAAAGGTCCTCTCTTACAGCCTATGATTACCGTACAGGAGCTGGAGAGCTTAGGCATCTTTTAATTAAAACGGCTGTCCATACGCAAGAAGTATTAGTGATTCTTGTAACAAATGGCCCCGCTTCCTTAGCTTTAAAAGAGGCGGCAGAGAAGATTAAAGAATCGATGCAAGAGATTAAAGGCGTTCTCCAAAACATAAACACCGAGAAAGATAATACTGTTCTTGGGCAATCTTATGTGACGCTTGTAGGAGCTTCACATATTGAGGAAACGCTTCTTGGAACAAGATTTAAGGTTTCCCCCGCCTCTTTTTTTCAGGTCAATCCTGCGCAAGCAGAGCAGCTTTATGAAAAAGTTCTAACAGATGCAGATTTACAAGGTCATGAAACGGTTTTAGATGCTTACTGCGGAGTTGGGACGCTATCTTTATTCCTTGCAAGACAAGCTAAAAAAGTCATTGGAGTAGAATGCGTTCCTGAAGCCATTGAAGACGCTAAGCAAAATGCTTCTCTTAATGGAATTACGAATACCGAGTTTGTGTGCGATGAAGCAGAAAAATTTATCTCGACACTAGAAGCCATTGATGTAGCTATTTTAAATCCGCCACGCAAGGGATGCGAAAGAACATTTTTAGAAACGCTTGCAACGCTTAAGCCTCAAAAAATTGTCTATGTATCGTGTGATCCGGCAACGCTTGCAAGAGACCTAGCCTTTTTAGTCGAAAAAGGATGGAGAATTAAAGGAGCCTACCCCTTCGACATGTTCCCCCAAACCGCCCACGTAGAATGCTGCGTCACCTTAACAAGAGAGAGGTAATTCCCCTTTCCCCTACGTGCCCGTGTGCGTGCCCGTGCCCGAATTGATATTGTTGTGCCTATCTGCTTGCCATCAGTAACAGAAAATCGGGCACGGGCACGGGCACGCACACGGGCACGTAAGGGGAGGGGAAGAAATTAGGTGAGGCCGTTTTTGAGGTTGTTGATGTCCTCTTTTAGCTTGTTGTAGTTTTGCTCTGATTCGTTTGCTATGAGGTTTTGGTAGTCTTTCTCTAGCTCTTTTTCTTGGAGTTGGCCTTTATCAGAAAGAGCTGCTCTTGCTACTTCGTTCATCACTTGAAGCGTTTTATCCATGACATCTTTGAACTTGGCTTTTTTGTTTATCTCATCTGCATTTTTATACTCTGTAAGGCTCTTTTGAAAAAGATCAAACCCTCTTGCAAAATCTTGCTTATAGGTAGCTCTTAAGTCGGGAGGGATCCCTCCTCCTTCAATCTTATCAGTCATAATAGACCTCCTTTTCTTCCGTATATGTCGATCTTCAATTTTTTTCCATTCCCATTTTTTTGATGATCAAGTAGGATCAACTTTTATTTGTTTAGGGAAAATATGGAAAAAAAATACCCATTAATTGCCGCTCTTGCTTTAGCTTACTTTGTACATGCAGAAGATGTAGTGCCACCGCCGCCCATCCCTCCTCAGTCTGTGATTGAAAAGCAGCTTCAGGATGCAGAAAAAGAATTTAAAGAAGCTAAGGAGATGTTTAATCCGTGGTATGCAGGCCCTCTTTTAACTCCTAGTGCTCATATCCTGCCTCCCGGCCTAATTAACGCTCAGCCTTACTTTTTTTATACCAACACCTTTGCTAGGTATGATAAGCATGGAAAATCTCACGATCTGCCTCATCATCTTATTACAATGAATCCTTCCGTAGGGGCTTTAATAGGGATCTTAGATTGGATGGAGGCGTCTTTTTCGGCCCAGTATGTGCATAATAAACAAGATGGTCACAAGGGCTCTGGCTGGGGAGATACTTCTGCAAGTCTTGGGTTTGGTTTACATAAAGAAACTCCTTATTTTCCTGCGATGTTATTTGGGATAAAAGAAGTTTTCCCTACAGGAAGATACCAGCATCTTCATGCTTCTAACGCAGGACTAGATGGCATAGGGGCAGGGTCTTTTCAAACTGTTTTTTCTTATAACATTTCTAAAGTTGTGTGGTGGGTAACAAAACACCCGATGAACTTGCGTCTTTCTCTTAATTATGGAATTCCCTCAAATGTGAAAGTGAAGGGGTTAAATAGCTATGGAGGAACCAAAAATACCAAGGGAACAGTTAATCTGGGGAATAATTTCACAGCTGACTTTGGATACGAATATAGCTTTACTCAAAGATGGGTGCTTGCCTGTGATGTAGTTTATACCTACACAGCAAAAAGATCTTTTTCAGGAAGAACGGGAGGCGCAATCTTGAGAGGACCATTTAATGATCAGCTCAGCTTAGCTCCTGCTCTTGAATACAACCCTAACGCCAATTTAGGGCTTCTTTTGGGCACATGGTTTACTGTATGGGGACGCAATTCCCCAGACTTTATTTCAGGCGTTGCAAGCTTCACTTACACTTTTTAAGGGTTTGTATGGAAATTCCCTTCATAGGACTTGGAACATATCAATTACAAGGAGAAGAGTGCTCTCTTGTTGTAGAGCAAGCTCTAGACTTAGGGTATAGACATATTGATACAGCTCATATGTATGAAAATCATAGGGCTATAAAAAAGGGAATCCTCAAATTCCCAAGAGATAAGCTCTTTATCACTTCAAAGTTTACCTTAGAACAAATCGATTTAGAAAATGCGGCTGCTTCTATTGAAAAAAGCTGCGATCTAGCTTTAGAAGAACTGGGGACCTCTTATTTGGATCTGTATCTCATTCATTGGCCTGATCCTAAAAAAGACATGCGCCTTGTTTTAGAAGCTATGATGATGCTTAGAGAAAAAGGAAAAACACGCTTTATAGGGGTTAGCAATTTTAATGAGCATCACTTAAAAGATGTTCTAAATCCTAAAGTCCCTATTTATGCTAACCAAGTGGAGTTTCATCCCTTCCTCTACCAGAAAAACCTTCTTGAATATTGCAACGCTCACCATATAAAAGCTGTAGCTTATCGCCCTTTTGGCAAGGGGGCTTTACTGAAAGAGCCTGTCTTTGAAGAAATTGGCAAGCTCTATAAAAAAACACCCTCCCAAATAGTGCTCCGCTGGCTTATCCAAAAAGGAATACCCTCAGTCCCTAGATCAGCAAGCATTCCGCATTTAAAAGAGAATATTGCCGTTTTCGACTTTGAGCTCAGCGCAAAAGACATAGCAAAGATCGACGCCCTCAACCAAAACCTCCGTTACTGCAAGCCAAGCGACCCCGCATTCCAATAC
>JABDCQ010000027.1 GCA_013288075.1 Chlamydiota bacterium
TAATTTGGATTAGTTCCTGCAGCAAAAGGAGCACCTGCTAATGCCGAATAACCAGGAAATGAGTCCATGGATTGAACACCTGCTATTGAACCTGTAGCATCGCTCATATAAACATTCCCCACATTCGCAGTACCACTTGTTGTAGTAACAACATAGTTAAATACTGCTCCTAAAGTAACAGAAGGAAACATCGCTGTCATCATATTGGCATTAGCATTAATAACAGGTACAAATACCCCATTAACAAATACAATATAAGCCATGCGCCCAATACCCGGCGTTACCGAAATAAAAGGAAGATAAGCTATGGCCCTCCCCATCATTCCCGTACCAGGACCAAGAGAAGTATGAGACAAATTCGTCTGATCAACAAAATGGGTGAAAAACCCTGCACCTGTAGTTGGTACTGCCACGGTGTTTGGCGGACCACCTGGACAAGCTGCAGCAAAGACAGGACCCATTATGCCAGCAGTAATCGTTCCAACGCTCAAGTAGGGAGAGGTTGTAGAAAACACTTCGATTGCATCAATAGTCTGAGTGGGAATAAATACTTTAGACCCATCTACTGCAACAGCGATCCACTGAGGAGAACCCCCCATCGTCATCGGTACAGTTGTTGCGGTTTGCGCATTCACTGAAGTTTGAATCACACTCATTGAAGCAGCACCTGTATTTACAACAAACACTTGCGTTCCATCAGGAGTTACCACCAAAAAACCGGGATTCAATCCAACTGTGATTGTGGCTAAAACCATGTTGGTACTGCCATCGATAACACTTACAGTTCCATTAGTTGTATTCGATACATACACTTTGGCTCCGTCTGGAGTAATAGCCACATATTTAGGACCGGTGCCTACAGGCACAGTTGCAATTACCATATTGGTCGTCGTATCAATAACACTGACAGTGCCATCACTCATATTAGGGACATAGGCACATACCCCTACAGCAAAAGAGCTTGAAGGAAGAAAAATTCCAAGCAAGAGAGCTACACAATAATTAAAAAATTTCATATCACACCATTCCGTTTGACTTTTTGATCTTAACATTCTAATATTTTACGGTAAAATCTAAAGTTTACGGAGTCCCCTCATGATTGATATTAAGCTCATTCGCAAAGATAAGGCGCAAATAGAAGCAAAGTTAAAAACAAAAGACGAGACAGTCTCTTTGTCCCGTGTTGTTGCCTTAGATGAGCGCACAAGAGAAATCAAAGCTGAAGTCGAAGAATTAAAAGCAAAACGCAACCATCTTTCTAAAGATATCGGCGAGAAAAAAAGAAAAGGTGATGATACAACTTCCCTTATAGAAGAAGTATCCGGGTTTGGAGAGAAAATTAGCGTTCTGGATCATGAGCTTGTTCAAGTAGAAGAAGAGCTTAAAACCGAACTTGCAAAAATTCCTAACCTCCCTATGGACGATATTAAAGTCTCTCCTGATCCTAAAGATAACGTATGCATTAAAACATACGGAGAAAAAAGAGAATTCACTTTCCCCTTTAAAAACCATGTGGAACTCAATGAAAAACTTGAGATGTTTGATTTTAAACGAGGCGCCAAAATTTCTGGAAGCGGCTGGCCTGTTTATAAAAATATAGGAGCGCGCCTTGAATGGGCTCTTTTAAATTACATGCTCGATATTCACCTAGAAAATGGCTTTATCTTTTGTTTACCTCCTCATTTAGTCAGACCAGAAATCATGTTTGGTGGCGGACAGCTTCCTAAATTTGAAAAACAACTCTTTAAAATCCACGACGAGGACTATAACCTTTACCTCATTCCTACCTCTGAACTTGCTCTTAATGGCCTCCATTATGATGAAATTCTTAAAGAAGAAGAGCTCCCCATTAAATACGTCTCCTACTCTCCTTGCTTTAGAAGGGAAGCTGGCGCTGCAGGATCTCAGGAAAGAGGGCTTATTAGAATGCACCAATTCAATAAAGTAGAGATGTTTGCTTTTACAACCCCAGAGCAAAGCAGTAAAATGTTTGATGAAATGGTGGCAAGCGCCGAGCAAGTGCTTCAAGGATTAAACCTTCACTACCGCAATATGCTTCTTGTCACAGGAGACATGTCTTTTGGCGCTGCGCGTACAGTCGATATTGAGGTGTACCTTCCTGGACAAAGTAGGTATTACGAAGTTTCTTCTGTTTCTAATTGCACAGACTACCAAGCAAGACGCTCCCACATACGCTTTAAGAAAAACGAAGAAAAACCAGAGCTTGTGCACACCCTTAACGGCTCAGGCGTTGCAACCTCTCGCTTAATGGTTGCCCTCCTAGAGAATAACCAAAGAGAAGACGGCTCCATCGCAATCCCGCAAGTCCTCCACAAGTACCTAAACGGCATGAAAGAAATCCTCCCTTGCTAAATTAACGTGCCCGTGTGCGTGCCCGTGCCCGAATTAAGATCGGGCACGGGCACGCACACGGGCACGAAAAGAGGAAGTGAAAAAAGTTTTTGCAATTGAGGCTGTGGATCTATATCATGGGGTTAAAAGGACTGACATGGCAGAACATATCTTACAAGATCTTAAAGCATTTCTAGATACATCTCCTACATCTTATCATGCAGCCATGCAGCTTGAAGAAAGATTTCTTGGAAAAGACTTTATCCCTCTTAGTGAAAAAGATAAGTGGAGTTTAGAAAAAGGAAAAAGCTATTTTGTCCGGAAAGAAGGAGCCTTATGCGCCTTCACACTCCCCCTAAAAGCGCCTCTAAAAGCCACAATCCTCGCTTCCCATACAGACAGCCCTGCATTAAAACTTAAACCTTCTCCCCAAATCCAAAAAGAGAATATGTCCCTCTTTGGCGTTGAGGTATATGGAGCCCCCCTTTTAAGCTCTTGGCTCAATAGAGATTTGGCCATCGCTGGGAAAATTGTTATGATAAATAATGAAGGGTCTCTTGAAGAAAAAACCATCTTTTTAGACGATGCTCCTCTTATTATTCCTCAGCTCGCTATCCATCTTGATAGAGAAGTGAATGAAAAAGGCCTTATTTTAAATAAGCAAGAACACCTCTCCCCTCTTTTCAGTCTCAATAAAGACCTCGATCTTGAAGCTCTTATCCGGAGATCCTACCCTTTTAAAACCCTTCTAGGCTTTGACTTATTTCTTGTGCCCTTAGAAGAGAGCCGTTTTATAGGAGCTGATTCTGAAATGCTAGCTTCTTATAGAATTGATAATCTTTTAAGTGCGCATGCAGCAGCTGCAGCTCTTGCAAAAGCAAAAAATGAAAAATCCCAAACGCTTCAAATAGCCTTTTTTTCTGATCATGAAGAGATTGGATCGAAAACAAAAGAGGGAGCAGCCTCCCCCTTTTTAGAAGAAGTACTCAAAAGGATCCTTCCCCTTTATTCTTTAAGTGAAGAAGACTTTTTTAGACTTAAAGCAGAGTCTCTTTGCGTCTCTATTGACATGGCTCATGCTCTTCATCCTAACCACACAGCCAAGCACGATCCTCAGCATAAGCCTCTTCTAGGGAAGGGCATTGTTCTTAAATACAATGCAGACCACAAATATGCAACAACAGCCCTTAGCGCATCAAAGATCATGCTCCTTTGCAAACACCTTGCGATTCCCTATCAGCAATTTACCGTCAAATCGGACATCCCTTGCGGCAGTACCATTGGCCCCGTCATCGCATCAACCCTCGGGATTCCTACAGTAGATATTGGCTGCCCGCAGCTTTCTATGCACTCGATCCGAGAAATCACAGCCTGCCAAGACTACATCGACATGGTAGCCCTCCTCACCAAAGCTCTACATTAGATCGTCATCATCCGAAGAAACTTCTTCAAGCTGTAATCGATCAGGAGGATTGCTGTAACGATCCCATTCCATAGCCGCGTCTTGAATTTCTAGATCGGCTGTGGACCTCATAGAAGCAAGCACCATAGAATGCCCAAACGCAGTAACATAACAATTTAATTGATGATCTACAGACCTACCCTGTTGATGTTCATTTACTTGCCTTATGATCACTTCAGAAGAACATATAGAATTTATAATGATTTCATTTACAACCCGATGCATAGAAAAAACCCTTCCAATGACATCGTGTTGCAGCCTTCTTTCTTCTCCATTTTTAATGGGCATTAAGCTTAATCTTCGCGCACGCTCAATTAACATTCCTTCTAAAACGAAATGATCTCCTTGCGCCATCTCCTTTGAGAACTTCTCTAATCTTTGTAAAACATTTCTCATAAAAAAAGATTCATTTGCGAGATTTATTGAAGTCTGAAGAATCAATTCTCTTCCACCAAGATCAAGCTCTGTTCTTACAGTCATCATAAAAACCCCTTAATTAGCTAATAATAAAAAACAAAAACAAAATAATACATCAAAAAATTATATAATTAAACATAAATAAAACTATTTACGCCAAAGAAACTTCAAAAATTGGGTAAACTCATGATTTTGGCTAAGGTTTTAAGGAATTGGCGGCAAGGAAATGATAAGAATGATACAATGATAAGAATGATATTTTTTTAGGAATCAAAACTGCAGCTCAAAATGCTCCCTGTTAATTCAGAATGTGGCAAATTATTTTTTTCTTTATCATTCATATCATTATATCATTTATATCGCTGCTTTTGTCGCTCGGCTTCCAATGCTTTGACTATGGTGTTAGACTTAAGTCTCGAACGCCCTCTCTCAGAGAGAAGAAAGAAAAAAAACCTCTCTTATGCTCTCTTTCAAGAAGTTCGTTGAAAAAATTATTTTAATAGTGTTTATTGGGGAAAAGACCAAAAAGGGATGCCTCATGCCAAAAAATGAAGAGCTACAGCACGCTATAGAAAAAGAAAGAAGCAACTTTGAGAAATATTACGTGTGGCTAGAGAAGCATATGCCTCCTAAATTTTTTGAAGAGGCCGGCAAAGAAAATATCCTCCTTGTAACACATAGCTTAATGAGCCTGCATTTACAAAATAATTTTTCTGAGATCAATCTCAAAAACCAAGCAATTATTATTTGCCTAGATAGCCCTGATGCGGATTTACGCATTTTATCTAGGGTAAAAATGCATGGAATAAAAAACTATAGAGCCTTTGTTTCAGATGAACCTCTCCCCTTTTCAGCCACCAAAGAGCATTTGCGTATTGCCACCATTTTTTTCACGCATTATGTAGAAAAAAAAGAGGATCTTGCAAAGGCGCTTCCTAAAGATTTAGAAAAAGAGGTGTTTAGCGAAATCAAAAAAAGAAATGACGCGATCTCAGAAGAAGAATTCCATGGCCTCCTAGAAAAAATGAATCCTCGCTTTTTACGCTCTCTTACCAAAGAGAGGCTTTTAATAGCCCTTGATCTATTTTTCCAAGCAAAAAAAGAAACACCTTGCAAGATAGAAGTTAAATACAACAAAGACTGGAAAGAAAAGGGAACGCCTTCTATTCAAATCGTTTTAGCCTGGAAAAATTGCCCTAAGTACAATTTTTTAACCCAAATTGCTAAGACAATTTATAGACATCATCTTGTCATGAAAAAAGTCAATGCTGCCTATATCGATCTTGAAAAGTCCCAAAACGTTTTACTTATGTCTCTTGGTCTTGAGGGGATAAAGGGGAAAGCGGCATGGGAAGAAGCTGATATAGAGGACTTTTTACAAGAGCTTGTGACGATTAAGTATTTTGAAGGAAATGAAAATATCGAAACACTTTTTGTAGATTCTGGCCTTGTTAGGGGGAATTTAGGGAATCTTTTAAAGAGTATCCCTTCCTTTATCCATCAAGCTCTTCTCCATGAAGATCCCCACATGTATTCCTTTAACCATATAGAAGAAGCCCTACTTAGACATCCCGAGCTCACTGTTAAAATCTGCAAAGCCTTTGAAGAAAAATTTCACCCGGAAAAAGCTAATAGCAAAAACTATGAAGGAACCAAAAAAGAGTACCTCAGCCTTGTTGAGCAATTAGATACAGGGCATGAAGCCAACGATAAAAGAAGGAAGAACATTTTAAAACAAGCGATTAACTTTGTTGATTTTACACTAAAAACTAACTTTTACAGGAAAAATAAAACAGCTTTTTGCTTTCGCCTTGACCCTCAATATCTAGAACACCTTCCCTATGAAAGAAAAGAAAAATTCCCCGAGCTCCCCTATGCTATTTTTTATATGAAGGGAAGACGATTTATAGGCTTTCATATCCGGTTTAAAGATCTTTCTAGAGGAGGCCTGCGCACTGTAATGCCAGAAAGGATGGAGCAGTATCTCAATGAGAGAAATAATATTTTTGCAGAATGTTATGGCCTTTCTTACACACAGCAGAAAAAAAATAAAGATATTCCCGAAGGAGGAGCCAAAGGAATTATTCTTATAGAGCCGCATGAAACTCTTCTCTTCGAAGAGAAAATCTACCAAGAAGAACAAGTAAATCCGGAGGACCTCTCCGAAAAAATTCAAGAGTTTCGCAAAAACCAAAAACTAAGTGCTCTTTATGAATCTCAGTGCTCTTATATTGAGAGTTTCTTGAGCCTTATCAATTGCAATGACGATGGAAGTTTAAAAGCTAAACATATTGTAGATTACTATAAAAAACCCGAATACATCTACCTTGGCCCCGATGAGAATATGCACAATTCCATGATTGAGTGGATTGCTGAATATAGCAAGTATTATGGATATAAACCGGGAGCCTCATTCATCTCAAGTAAGCCGGGCGCAGGCATTAACCATAAAGAGTATGGAGTGACCTCTTTAGGGGTAAATGTCTATATGGAAGAAACTCTCAAATATTTAGGAATAGACCCATACAAACAATCCTTTACCATAAAAATATCTGGCGGACCTGATGGAGATGTTGCAGGAAACCAAATCCTTAACCTCTTTAAATATTACCCTAAAACAGCTAAATTGCTTGCCTTAACAGATGTATCGGGAACCATTTATGACCCCAATGGCCTTGATTTAAAAATCATGGCAGACCTTTTCCATGAAGCGAAATCTATTCGATTCTACCCTCCAGAAAAACTTTCTGAAGGAGGATTCTTACTTGATCTTCGCACAAAAAAAGAACAAACAGCTTATGCGCAGCAAACCCTTTGCTACAGAAAAAAAGAAGGCAAACTTATAGAAGATTGGCTTAGCGGTAATGAGATGAACCACCTTTTCCGAAGCAACGTCCACCAAACCAAAACAGATATCTTTATCCCAGGAGGAGGACGCCCAAGAACTCTCAATGATACAAATTACAAAGATTATCTAGATCCTACCGGTAACCCCACCTCAAAAGCGATTGTTGAAGGAGCAAACCTTTACCTGACCCCTTGGGCAAGGCGTTCTTTAGAAAAGCTAGGCGTTCTTATTATAAAAGATAGCTCTGCGAATAAAGGAGGCGTTATCTGCTCCTCTTTCGAAGTACTTTGCGGCCTTGTACTTTCTGAAGAGGAATTCATTCAAAATAAACCTGTTCTCATGAAAGAAATCCTAGAAATCATTAAAGGAAGAGCTAAAGATGAGGCAAATCTCCTCCTTTCTACCCATAAAAAAACAGGAGCTTTCCTTACAGATATCTCTGAGTGGGTATCAGAAAGAATCAATTCCTACATGTATGAACTTCTAGATTATTTCGGAGCCCAAACTCTCTCCAATAGCCCCGAAGACCCCCTCAATAAATGCCTCCTCAACTATTGCCCGGCATTCATCGCTAAAAACTATCCCGATAGAGTGCTTAAGCAAATCCCTGACATCCACAAAAAAGCCATCATCTCCTGCTACATCGCCTCAAGACTTGTCTACTCCAAAGGCCTCGATTGGGCCCCCACCCTCTCCGACATCCTCCCCCTCATCGCAAACGACCCTCACATCATGAACCGCTAAAAAAACAAAGAGAGATTAAAATTTTTTCTCTCTCTCTTTCCCCCTCTGTGGTTTCTTCCCTCTGTGGTTTTATCTTTGGCTAACAGTTGAGCTCACAAGAACTTGCATTTTTTAAACCACAGAAGACTTGAAACCACAGAGGAAGAAAGAGCGAAGATTTATCTATAAAATCCTTAGTGGTTTATGATTAAAATTAGCGCTTGATAGCGCTGAGTGCTAATTTTTGTTGGTGTTAAAATTCGAGGGTTGTTATAATTCGGCTTATAACAACAAAACCCTTAATTTTATGAGACCATTAAAAAACAGCTATAGAGAAAAGCCCGCTAAAGACCAAAGAGAGCGCCTGCTCCTTCTTGGTCTTGTAGAGCTCTACCTCGAAACGGGCAAGCCCATTGGCTCTAATACCTTAAGGGAAAATGGCTTTGAAGCCCTAAGTTCTGCTACCATCCGCAATTATTTCTCTAAACTCGAAGATTTAGGCTATCTTAAACAGCAACATTCTTCAGGCGGAAGAGTCCCTACTCCTCTGGCTTATAAACTTTATGCAGACACCTATATCCAAGCAGGAAGCTCTCCAAATTTTAATAAGGAAGGGCTTAAAAAAACCCTTTTTACAGAAACTAGACAAATCACCAAATACTTAAGTAGCGCAGCTGAAATCATTGCAGAGTCTACCAAATGCGCTGTTTTTTTATCAGCTCCTCGCTTTGATCAAGACTTTGTTCTTGATATTAAGCTTGTACGCATCGACAACTCTAGATGCCTTTGCATTCTGATCACAGACTTTGGCTTAGTTCACACAGAAAGCCTTTACACCGATAAAAAACTCTCTAATTTCAGCATTAAACGCATTGAAACCTATTTACACTGGCGCCTTACCGGAATGAATAAACCTGAAATTAGCGCAGAAGAAGAATTTTTAGGCTCAAAATTTTATACCGAAATCATGCTGCGCCATATTGTTAACTACACCCACTTTAGCGCTGAAGATATCTATAAAACAGGATTTTCAAAACTGCTCAATTACCCAGATTTTAACGATGCCTCAGCTCTTGCAAACGGCCTTTCTTTATTTGAAAACCCTACAACGCTGCGCCTTATTTTAAATGAATGCAGCCTTAAAAATGAGCTTTGCTGCTGGATTGGAGATGACCTGCATAAATTAGCGCCTAATACAAGCGCCTGCTCTGTCATTGCAGTTCCGTATAGAATCCATCAGTCAAATGTAGGAGCTATTGCCATTTTAGGGCCTAATAGAATCCCTTACAAAGAGCTCTTTAATATTTTACAAACAGCTCAAGAATATATTAGCGAAACTCTTACAAAGAGCCTTTACAAATTTAAAATTAGCTATAGAAGTCCTGAAACTTCTAGCTTAAGCAATCAGCAAACACCCTCATTCCAGGGGAAGACAAGCTGTCTTCTTTTGGAAGATAAATCATAGGATTAAACGGCATGACAGAAGAAGAAAAAGAAGGAGTCACTCCTCCTGAAGAACTAAAAATTAAGCAGCTTGAAGAAGAGCTTAAAGAAGCAAAAGACAAGTACCTGCGCAATTTAGCTGAAATGGAAAATGCCCGTAAAAGAATGATAAAAGAAAAGCAGGACACGAGCCGTTTTGTGATTGAAAACCTTGTCTCTGAGTTTTTAACGCCTATGGACAACTTCGAAAACGCTTTAAACTATACCGAAGGAATGGGTCCTGAAGTAAAAAATTGGGCCATGGGCTTTCAGATGATTTTAACGCAATTTAAAGACGTGCTTCATCAAAACGGGATAGCCCCTTTCAAATCGGAAGGCGCCTTTTTTGATCCTTATTTACATGAAGCTGTTGAAACAGAAGAAACAGAAGAACAACCAGAAGGAATGATCCTTCAAGAATTTATTCGTGGGTACAAATGCGGTGAGCGCATCATTAGACCAGCAAAAGTCAAAGTTGCTAAGAGTCCCACAAAAGTAGAAAAAACTGAAGAAAAAGGAGAAAATTAATATGGCTAAAAAAGGAAGAATTATTGGTATCGATTTAGGGACAACAAACTCTTGCGTAGCGATCATGGAAGGGGGCTCTCCTATTGTGATTGCAAACGCAGAAGGAACACGTACAACTCCCTCTATCGTAGCGTTTAAAGGAAATGAGCGTCTTGTAGGGATTCCTGCAAAAAGACAAGCTGTGACTAACCACGATAAAACAATTTACTCCTCTAAGCGTTTTATTGGACGTAAATACTCTGAAGTGCTCGATGAAATTAAAACAGTGCCTTACAAAGTGACACAAAATAGCAACGGCGATGTTGTTTTTGATGTCGATGGCAAGATGATTAGCCCAGAAGAAGTGGCAGCTCAAGTTTTAATTAAAATGAAAGAAACAGCAGAGGCTTATTTAGGAGAAAAAGTTACAGAAGCAATTATTACAGTTCCTGCCTACTTTAACGATTCTCAAAGACAATCAACTAAAGACGCAGGAAGAATTGCCGGGCTTGATGTCAAAAGAATTATCCCAGAGCCTACAGCTGCTGCTTTAGCTTACGGCCTTGATAAACAAAGCGATAAAAAAATCGCGGTGTTTGACCTTGGCGGCGGTACATTTGATATCTCTATCCTAGAGATTGGAGACGGCGTTTTTGAAGTGCTTTCAACAAACGGCGATACCCACCTTGGAGGAGATGACTTCGATAACGCGATTGTGCATTACTTGCTCGATGAGTTTAAAAAAGAAAACGGCATTGATCTTAGCAAAGATAAAATGGCACTCCAGCGCTTAAGAGATGCTGCTGAAAAGGCCAAGATTGAGCTTTCTGGCACAATGGCTACAGAGATCAACCAGCCCTTTATCACCATGGATGCAACAGGACCTAAGCACTTATCTATTACGCTCACTAGAGCGAAACTAGAAAGTCTTGTTCATGCTCTTATAGAGCGCACAGAAGGTCCTTGCCTAAAAGCGCTTAAAGACTCAGGCCTCTCTAAGGATCAAATCGATGAAGTGATCTTAGTGGGCGGAATGAGCCGTATGCCTTCTGTTGAGAAAAAAGTAAAAGATATCTTTGGCAAAGAGCCTCATAAAGGAGTGAACCCTGATGAAGTTGTTGCGATTGGCGCAGCGATTCAAGGAGGCGTCATGACAGGAGAGGTGAAAGACGTTCTTCTACTAGATGTTATTCCTTTAACACTTGGAATTGAAACGCTTGGCGGCGTACTAACTCCTTTAGTAGAGAGAAACACCACCATTCCTACTCAGAAAAAGCAAGTCTTTTCAACAGCGAGCGATAACCAGCCAGCTGTGACAATTGTTGTGCTTCAAGGGGAGAGAAAAATGGCTAAAGACAACAAAGAAATTGGCCGTTTTGATCTAACAGAAATCCCTCCTGCACCAAGAGGCATGCCCCAGATTGAAGTGTGCTTTGATATCGACGCAGATGGAATTCTCCATGTATCTGCAAAAGATGTGCAATCGGGTAAACAACAAAAAATCCGTATTGAAGCAAAATCTGGTCTTGATGAAAACGAGATCAAGAGAATGCTTAAAGACGCAGAAGAACATGCTGAGGAAGACAAGGCTCGTAAAGAAGAGATTGAAGTGCGCAATGAAGCAGATGCTTTAGCTTTCCGCGCACAAAAATCTTTAGATGAGTATAAAGACCGTCTTCCAGCAGATGTCACATCAGAAATCCAAGGCAAGATCGATGGCGTGAAAAAAGCTCTAGAAGGACAAAATACAACAGCTATTAAAGCTGCAACCGATGAGCTAAACACGCACATGCAAAAGATTGGAGAAGCAATGCAAAAGCAAGGTGGTCAACCTAGCCAAGCAGCCCCTTCTCAAGAACAAGGAAAGCCTGACATTGAGGAAGCCGAAGTAGAAATCCTCGACGAAGAAGACAAAAAATAAACCCAACAAAAAGGGGGCTAAAAAAGTCCCCTTTTTTCATTTTCCTAATGCAAGATCATGGCTACTCTCAACCTCGAAAGATACAATCCTCATTCTATCCATTCCTTGGATCCTCAAGAAGAAATGAAAATAGAAGATTCTTCCTTACGTACTTCCCAAGTTTTTTCTAGTAGAAATGCTCATCCTCAAATGAGTCTGGATGCACAAACAAGAGAATACCAAGCTTTAAATACCACTACACCTAACGCTCTTTTTTTTAGAAAATATTGTACGCTTATTGTTTTTGATCCGCATGCGCCTGAAAAATGCGTAAAAAAAGTATTTAGTGTTTTTAATCTTAAGAATACAGCCTTAGAGAGACCAACACTTTTTGATCTAATCATTAATAACTGGGAATTAGATACTCCTAATCCGCATTACCCAAAAACAGAAATCCTAGAAGACGGAACAATCAAGTTCAATTTAAATGCTATTCTTACAGATCCTCTATCATCTTTTATTGCAAATTGTCCTTCTATTCTTGAAGCCTATCAACAATATAGATATGGGCAACCTATTACCTCATCCTTTTCTCCTCAAGAAACAGAATTTCTTATGTTTTTTAGCGATTGCGTCGATGAACTAGGCTTTGGAGCAAGCATTCCAGAAAGCCTTCTATTTATGATGCAATCAGCCCAGATAGTTAAGTATAGAGAATACCTCTTTTATCAGGTGGTTGTTGGACCTGCTGCACTGGATTTCACTTCAAACATCTATCCTCTTTTGGAAATTGTTATAACAAACCCCTTTCTTTGGATCGAAGAACCCTCTCCTGCAGGGAAAAGCATCCTCATAGAGCAAGCAAAAAACTTACACCCCTCTGCTATGACAGCTGTTCACGCGATTTTGCATCATGACGTTGTTAACTTAGCCATCACTACTGAAGGGCTCAATGAACTAATAAAAAAATTACCTAAAGAATGTCACGAACATATTTTACACACAGCATTGAAAGCTAATGCTGGAATGCTTGACAAAGAAACATTAAAGACATTTAGAGAAAATCATACTTCAGAAAAATCCCTATCTCTTTTTAGTGAAAGCGTAGCTTATACATCATTTATCAATGAAGAGCGGATTGATGATTTGGAAAAAGGGGCTAAAAGAGGCAGCTTTGCAGCCATGAGCATTCTTGCTGAATTCTATTTAAGAAAAGCCGATGAAGAAAATAAAAAAAGAGAGCATTCCCTTCTTGAATCTTCTATAAAAAAAGCAGCATCGAACCCCGCTTTAACACTCTCCTCTTCTTATCTATTTGTTACGAACAGCCTCGCCTGGCTATATCTATCCGTAAAAGCGAGAGAACAAGATCCTCTTCTCGCTCTTTCTTGGTATGAATCAGCAGCAAAAAAAGGGCATCTAGAATCTATGTTTGAACTCGCTCTGCTATATTTAGAGGGAAATGACATTGCACAAAATTGCGATTTAGGTCTTTATTGGCTCAGCTCTGCTGCAAGCAAAGGCATGATTAACAGTTTAAATCTATTAGGATTGATTTTCATGCATGCCTTCTATGGAATAGATTTCAATCCCGAAAAAGCCATTCCCTATTTTGAAAAGGCCGCTAAAGAAAAAGATCCATTTGCTATTTGCCACCTCCACGTATGTCATGCAACAATAAGAGCGCCTTGCTCTTCTGAAGTTACTCAATTATTTAGCGCCATTCTAGAGAAAGACATGAGGGAATACCTCCTCACTATAGCAGAGTATGTAGTAGCAAAACAAATCGAAGAACAAGTCCTTATCACCGCTTTTGATTTGTACGGCAATCGCTTTCCAGATAAGCGAAATGATCTAATGAGCTTTAGCGGTATTTCAAAAGCCCCTTTTCAACCCAAGCTTTTATACTTTATAAATTGGCTAGATGGAATATTCAAGACAACCCAAGAAAAGCGCGCAAAAGAAATTGTTAGAAGATTACAGGAATAAAAAATGTCATACTACGAGTGCATTTTACAAGAAAAGTAAATCTAAAAAAGCCCCTTTACTCTTTATTAAGACATTCTTAGGCTTTGAGACATCTAGCCCTGCATTCTCTATAAGCTGTTACAACAAGATCTATAAGCGCCAATAGAATCCCTAAACAACACACTTCCATTACACCACGTACAATGTGATTGGCTCTATTTGGAAAGTTAGCAGTAGAATTCGTGCACGCATGGTGAACGCGTATACCACCTAGAATAGTTCCAACTAGGGGAATATATGCCAATCCCTTCGATCGGTTTACTTGAGAAATTCTCTCTATACAAGATTGTTCAGGCTGATTCTTTTTATAAAAAGACATAGCATTCACATTTTCTGTTTCAAATCCAAAAGCTGGTGGGCTTGATAAAGTAACCATATTTCCTCCTAATAGTTTTCATTAATGCCAAATAATATCAAAAACTAAAATAAAACAAAAGAAACAACGTATCAGCCAAATTAAAATATTAAAAAAATATTTTTTAATTTTGAGAAGAAAAATAACAAGATCTCAGGAAGGCAGAGGAGGATAAAAAACTTTAGCCGTTTTCTTCAGGCTCAAAGAGCCGGCATATTATAGCCCAGGTTGGAGCGGGAGCGAAGGCCTGGGTAGAAGACAAAATAAAATTTGAGCCCTACAGGGGCGGCATAATATTGCAAGTTTATGCCGCCCCTGTAGGGCTCCTTATTTGGGTTCACCTTAACCCAGGCCTTCGCTCCCGCTCCAACCTGGGCTATAATATGCCGGCTCTTTGAGCCTTAAGAAAATGGCTTTATACTCTTCTTATTTACCTGTTATGAAGCTCGCATGGCGAAGCTCTGCAGCATGGGAAAGGTATCTAGCCCGGCATTCTCTATAAGCTGTTACAACAAGGTCTATAAGCGCTAATAGAATCCCTAAACAACACACTTCCATTACACCACGTACAATATGATTAACTTCATTTGACATCCTGGGGGATTTACTCTTAATCTTGGGGGTATTAGATAACTCCCAAATACGAACCCAGCCTATAATCATTCCAATCAAAGGTATGTATCCCGCTATTTTCATCACTTTGTCTATACGGATATCCTCGTCTAGATCACGGAAGCTATACTTACAAGGTCCAACATTCACATTTTTTGTTTGAAATCCAAAAGCTGGTGGGCTTGATAAAGTAACCATATTTCCTCCTAATAGTTTTCATTAATGCCAAATAATACCAAAAACTAAAATAAAACCAAAGAAACAACGTATCAGCCAAATTAAAATATTAAAAAAATATTTTTTAATTTGAGAAGAAAAATAACAAGATCTTAGGATGGGCAGAGGAGGGCAAAGAGCTTTAGCTGTTTTCTTCAGGCTCAAAGAGCCGGCATATTACAGCCCAGGTTGGAGCGAAGCGAAGGCCTGGGTAGAAGACAAAACAAAATTTGAGCCCTGCAGGGGCGGCATAATATCGCAAGCTTATGCCGCCCCTGTAGGGCTCCTTATTTGGGTTCACCTTAACCCAGGCCTTCGCTCCCGCTCCGACCTGGGCTATAATATGCCGGCTCTTTGAGCCTTAAGAAAATGGCTTTACACTCTTCTTATTTACCTGTTATGAACTCGCATGGCGAAGCTCTGCATGACGGGAAAGGTATCTAGCCCTGCATTCTCTATAAGCTGTTACAACAAGGTCTATAAGCGCCAATAGAATCCCTAAACAACACACTTCCATTACACCACGTACAATATGATTGACTTGATTTGGCAACTTCTCGTGTTCACTTCTAACTAATACACCCCAAATACGTGCACAACCCATTATAGTTCCTATTATAGGGATGTATCCTGCTATTCTTGAAATTCTCTCCATATTGATATTTTCCTCTAAAGTATGGAGGCCATATTTACAAGAAGATCCGACGTTCACATTTTTTGTTTGAAATCCAAAAGCCGGCAGGCTTGATAAAATAATCATTTTTCCTCGTAATAGTTTTTATTAATGCCAAATAATACCAAAAACTAAAATAAAAACCAAAGAAACAACGTATCAGCCAAACTAAAATACTGCAAAAAATAATTTTTAATTTTAAGAAGAAAAACAACAAGATCTTAGGATGGAGAGAGGAGGATAATTTAGCTGTTTTCTTCAGGCTCAAAGAGCCGGCATATTACAGCCCAGGTTGGAGCGGGAGCGAAGGCCTGGGTTAAGGTGAACCCAAATAAGGAGCCCTACAGGGGCGGCATAATATTGCAAGCTTATGCCGGCTCTTTGAGCCTTAAAAGAAGCCTTAGCTTGAGCACCTATACGCTTCCGCGGTTAAAGACGGATCCCCTATAGGGTTACGTGGATTGCATTAATACAAAAAACCTTATCTCATTAATCATATTTACAATTTCTTAAACAAATTAATAAACAATTTATTTGAGTTTTACTTATAAAAATGTTAATATATTTATATTATTTTAAATAAAATGGGGATTATATGAGTTTTCGTCATGTTGATAGTTTTGCATACGGTTTTTATTTTGAATGGAATGAGAGAGCATTTGAGGAGCGTCAAGACTACGAGGGTGGCGACCCACATTATAATTATCTTAATCACCTTCCTTGGACACACGATCATCTCCATCTTTCTGCAGAAGCAGACATTTTGTGCGGAAGCCTTGGGGAAAAAATACAAAATTCATCAATAAAATGTAAGTCTCCTCTTCTAGTTGCTCTTGGAATCCTTGGATTTATAACGATTCCCTTAAAAGGCGTTGCTAGAATCATCGCAGGAATTGCCTCAGGGGTATTTTACGGTTTTAAATATTTGCTAAACACATGTGATTCTGCAAGATATAAAAGCATGAAAGGATTTGGCATGGCAGCAAGAGGGATTGTACAAGCAACTTTTATTGGGGAAATCCTTATGCTTATCGGTAGCAGAATATATAAACTGGCGCACACTCTTAAAGAAGCTAGGGACCGTACTCCTAACGAAGCTAGAAATCAATCATGAATTTGAGGCTTCCTCCTTGGAAGCCTAAGTCACCATCTTGATGCTTTAGAAAGGCAGCTGGAAGTGTTGTGTTTCCACTGCCATTGGGGAATAACTGCTCCATCTTTTGCATCATCTGGTTTTGGTCAAACCACTCTGACATTTCGTAGCCTAAACTAATGGCTAGCTTATAATCCCCAAGAGCAATCACCTCTTCCCATGTAAAGCCAATAGCGGCTTGAATATTTGCACGTGTTCTAGAAAAGTCTTCGTTCAGCTTGGTTGTAACGCCGTAACTCCCCTCTAATGAAGGTGTAGGAAACGCCCCTTTAAATTTCTCATACACTTTAAATCTTCCATAGAGAAGAGCTCCTGAGATTTGTCCATAAATGCCAAAATTTTGACAAAAATGCCACATCATGTCAGAGCCAGCTCTTACTCCAATCCCCATAAAATCATTTTTCATGGAAAGAGTGCTTGTAATAGAGCCAATAGCAGGGTTATAGCTCGCGTTGTAGGCTTGATCAATAATCGCGCCTCTAAGTCCTAAGTGAGGGCGAATAGCCAAGTCTTGCGCTACGAAATAATCTCTTCCAAGCTCTAAATCGAGAGTGTTTAAATTTACATGTAAGTGAGCTGAAGCATTATTAGAAGCAACGCCTAAAATAAAGCCATCCCAAGCCGGCAAAATAACGCCTTGAGAAGCTCCAATGCTTGCGCTCCCATGCGCTTTATTATTAATGCGTGTGTAATTTAAAAAAAGATCCCAATGGTCATGGTCTCCAAATGTTCCGCCAGCACCTAATCTAAAGCCCGGATTCCAGCTAAAACTTAAGTCCTCTACTGTACTATTCGTATTGGGGTAATTTCCCCCGGCATTTCCTATTCCTGAGGTGATCTTAGAAACAGTTAACCCTTGCACTTTAGTTCCATATTCAAGGCCATCTTCATCAGCCTTCCAATATAAAAATTCCCCTGTTATGAAAAAGCGATCGTTATCATAGTGAGCCGGAACTTTCCCTCCCCAACACTCATGCACAGTTTCCATGCCCAAACAACAGATTTGTTTTTGTATATCATCAATTTTAGAAGCTAAAAGCTGCATTTTTTGATCAGTTTTTAAGCAGTCGCTTCTGATTTGTCCTGCAACAGATTGATCTTTAGGCGGACACGGCCCCTGAGGCGGCTTTTCCCTTCGCGTACATGAAGCTAAAGCCATGAGAATAGAAGTAAGCGCTATAGCCTGATACATGGGCTTTTTGTTCATGTTAGTCCCCTTTTTTCCATGACTAACATGCAGCGCGCTTATATGTCAAAAAATTTATTTAAAAAACGAAAGAAGAAGAAGAAGAGAAGAATTACAGGATGGACAGGATAAGGCAGAATAAACAGGATGAAGAAAGAAGAAGAGGATTTTTTTCTTTCTTTTCTCTGTGCTCTCTGTGATCTCTGTGGTAAAAAAATATGCTAACACGTTAGATGCAATGTTCTGCGATAAATTTTTCACCACAGAGATCACAGAGAGCACAGAGAGAAGAAAGAAATATATATTCCTCTCTTTCTTCATCCTGTATACCCTGCCCCTATCCTGTACATCCTGTAATTCTTCTCCTCTCCTTTCTTTCTTTTTTCTTTTCTTAGAAGAATTTGTGGAAGAGGCGCGAGATGTCATTGTAGGTGACGTAGAGGAAAAAGCCTACCATCAAGATGACAAAGGGGATGATGAGTCTTTCCATTGTTTTTGACTTAAGGGGCTTTTTGGTAAATTTCTCTATAAGAGCAAAGCAAATATGGCCGCCATCTAAAACAGGAATAGGAAGCAGGTTTAAAAAGCCTAGGTTCAAGCTTATCACTGCCATCCAATAAAGAGCGTCTTTAATGCCGTGCGTCCATCCGTAATGCATCACTTGCACAATACCCACAGGGCCTTGCATCCACTTAGGATTTAAAGAGCCTGTAAAAAGAGCAGAAAGAGTGCGCCACGTCTGGTCAAACACATCGCCAAAAAGCGATAAAGGAGAAGGATTATACTGCACTTCTCGATCATGTAGCATAAGTCCGAGCATCAGCCTTTTTTGTCTTTTCTCTAGCATTTTTAGGGCTTGAGCTTGTGTTTCAGGATTTTCTATTTGTTCAATCTGCTGCTTTTCCCCTTCCATTCTCGCCTCTATTTGGGCAAGCTGCGCTTTGGACGCAGGGAATTCATCCATAGCAATAGGCTCTACAGGGTTTAAAAGCACTAGATTCCCTATTTGATTAATAGGAGTAGGAGTTCCAATAGACGCGATCATTTGACGTAAAGCTAGGCTATCAACACCTGCATAAAACTGCTTATCTTCATTTTTCCAAGAGATCCTGTCCCAGCTTTTTTCTCTTTGAACAATCAGCTGAACATGACGCTTCTGGATATTTTTTAAAAATTCAAAAGATGAGGAAATAGCTAATCCATCTACAGCTAAAATCTTATCGCCTTTTTGCAACGTTGCATCAGCGATTTTTTCTTCTGAATTCTCATCAATAAATGTTGTAGGACCTTCTACAACAGCTAAAGCATTTAAGTTATAAGGAATAAAATAAAGCTGCGAAAGTTTTGCATTTAAGCGCGCTTCATGCTGCCAATCGTCAAGCTCAGCTTTTTGGGAGCTTTCAAGTCTTAAATCAGAAGCTTTTAGACGGGATACTAAAGTAGTAAAAATTTTACCTTCACGCTCGATAGTTAAGAGAACTTTAGGCACATTTACAATAGTGCTTAGTTGAGATTCTGAAAAAACGAGCTCTCCATTAGCCCATAAAAGGCGATCGTTATCTTGGATGCCGCTTTTTCTAATAGGGGCGTCTTTTGCTACAAACGCATCGGAATAAATAAGGTAACTTGCAGGGTGTATCACTCCAATTGTCGAAAGGCCAGAAGCTCCAAAGCGAGGATCTGGGTACATATCAAGGGTATAAGTAAAAGCTGTGTTCTTATCCTTCAAGAAATCCGTATTATAGCCTTTGATTTCAAGCTGCTTGCCCCCCATGACAGAATGGGTCATTAAATCGTTAAATCCTGTAAAGGGACGGCTGCCATACCGAGTGATTTCATCTCCAGGGCGTACACCTAAGTCATAAAGTTTTGAATGGGGATCGACATATCCAATAAGATGCGTGTATTCAGCAAAGGGCTTTCCTGTACCGCCTAAAAACCAAATTGCAGAAAAGGCAAGAAAAGCAAAAATAATATTAACAACTGGACCTGCCAATGCCACTTTAATACGAGCCCAAGGACTTTTGCTATAAAAACCTGAAGGAACTTGGTAAGGCTCAAGATCGCCTTGTTTTTCCATTCCGGCAATACGCACATAGCCGCCAAAAGGAAGCCAGCATAAATTCCATTTTACTCCATCACGCTCAAAAGTATAAAAAGGCTTTCCAAATCCAATACCAAATGCCTCTACTTTCATCCCGCATCGTCTTGCAACAAAATAGTGCCCAAGCTCATGAATAAATATAAGAAAGCCAAGCCCAAAAGCTGCGAGCGCAATGTAAAGAATACTCAAAAACATACTATACCCTTTTTAGTCCTTATCCTAAAAGGATATAGGGGTGAGCTGTATTTTGCAAGAGATCAAATAAAGGAGGCTTCCACTCTAGCTTCCCTGTCAACCTCAAGAATTGTATCTAAATTTAAGGTTTTTTCTGGGGTGTGTTTTTCTATGAGATGGCTTAGTTTTTTTCCAATATCTAGCCAAGAAATTTGTTTATTCAAGTAGCGCTCCACAAGCACTTCATTAGCGGCATTGAGAAAACAAGGAGCGCTTCCCCCTAAACGAAGGGATTCATATGCAAGCTCTAGACAAATAAATTTTGTTTTATTAGGCGGCAAAAACTCTAAACGATGGTATTTGGTAAAATCAAAAGGCTCAATAAGGCACGCCTCTCTTTTGGGATAAGTAAGCGCATACTGAACAGGAAGGGCCATATCATTATTTGAAAGCTGAGCCATAATAGAGGCGTCTTTATATTCAATCATACTATGGATAATCGATTGGGGATGGATCACTACCTCAATCTTTTCTAAAGGAATTTTAAATAACCAAAAAGCTTCAATAAGCTCTAGCCCTTTATTCATAAGGGTAGAGGAATCAATTGTGACTTTAGGCCCCATTTTCCAATTGGGATGCTTAAGAGCGTCTTCAATGGTGGTATTTTCTAAATTTTCCACATTTAAAAAGGGGCCGCCAGAAGCTGTTAATATTAAGCGCCTTATATCTTCTTTTCGATTCCCTTGAATGCACTGAAAAAGGGCTGTATGTTCGCTATCGATCGGAATAAGAGTTGTTTGATACTCTTCTACAAGATCCGTGATGTATTTTCCTGCAGAAACAAGGGTTTCTTTATTCGCAAGAGCTACATGTTTTTTATTTTTAATAGCCGCAACTGTAGGAAGAATACCCATAGAGCTCGTAAGAGCGTTTACAACGGTATCAACAGATGCTAGGGAGGCTGCTTCCTCTAAGCCTGCTAACCCAGAAACTACGCGAAATGAGGGCAGCCTTTTTTGAAGCTCTAAAGCTTTATCAGGATCATAAACAGCAATAAGCTCTGGTAAAAACTCTTTTGCTTGGCGCTCTAGCTGATCGATATTCGATTTTGCCGCAAGGGCCTTCACACAAAATTCCTTTGGCAAATGACGCACCACCTTCAAGGTGTGCTCCCCAATAGACCCGGTACTCCCAAGCAACGCTATATTCTTCATCCTACCCCTATAAAAGACAATGAAGAGAGACGATTTTTCTTATTTTCTCTCTCTCTTTCTTCCTCTGTGGTTTCTTCCCTCTGTGGTTAAAAAAAATACAAGTCTTTGAGATCCTTCGTCTTAGCCAAAGATATAAACCACAGAGGTAAGAAAACCACAGAGGAAGAAAGAGAGAGAAAAAATCTCTCTTTGTTTTATTATGCTCTTCTTTTTTTTGCGGCTAGTTTAAGTGTTTTTTTAGCCACGAGGATAAGAGTGTAGCATAAAGTCATAAGAGTTACAACGATTCCTGCAGTAGAGAGGGGGATGTGGTAAAAAGATAAAATATGTCTTGAAAGAGCAACGCCGCAAAGCGAGCAAAAAAGACCTAAGCTGCAAGCTAAAAAGAGGAGTGTTTTCAAATTATTTGTTAAAAGGCGCGCGCTTATTGCCGGAGCAACAAGAAAGCTTAATACCAAAAGCACCCCTACCGCCCTAAAAGCGCCAATAGAGGTCATGGCAACAAGAACCATAATGAGGTAATTAAAAAACTTAGCAGATATTCCTAAACTCGTTGCTAACACAGAATCAAAACTAGTCAGCTGAAATTCTTTAAAAAATACACTAAAAGCAAGCGCATTAATAAGCGTTACAAGTCCAATAAGTTTTAAATCTGTGACATGCAACGCATCCACATTTCCCATAACAGCTTCTATTCCAATGTGGCTACTGCGAGAGAGTGATGTGACAAGTACAACGCCAAAAGCAAATAGAGAGGTGAAAACAAGACCTATGCTTGCATCTTCTTGGAGATGCACTGTGTGCGTTAAAAATTGCGTAAATAGTGTTGTTAAAAAAGCGCTAATTAAAGCTGCAATTAAAAGAATTTCAAAATTAATGGAAAATTCTTCTCCTGCATAAGTAGCCAAGGATCTTGTGATCACAAAAGCAAGCACAATACCGAGGAGAATCGTATGAGAAAGGGAATTTGCAAGCATCGTAATTTTTCTTAAAACTAAAAAGACCCCAAGTAGACCGCAAGAGATAGCAACAAGTGCTAAAACAAATACCTGAACCTCATCAGAGGCAAGATCTGTTAAGGAAAGCTGTCCTGTTAAAAGATAAAAAAGACGAGAAAAGAAAACTGAAAAAAACTGAAAAAAATCTTTATCCCAATAAGGATTTATCGCTGAAAAACCCTCTCTCATAGCTCACCTATCTTTGCAGGAATCGGCTGCTTATGAGGATCTATTTTAGGATCTTTTAAAAGCTCTGTAAGCTCTCTTTCAAGCTCTGGAGTGATAATATGCTCCATCTCTTCTGCATTTCTGTGCACTTTTTCTACTTTTTGTCCAAGATAACTGACTAAATAAACCTCCCAAAGACGATGCAAACGCACAATGCGCGAAGCATACTCAAAACCAAAGGGAGTCAGTTGGTAATTCTTAGAGGGAAGTTTTTCTACCCAACCTTGTCGTACAAGTTTTAGAAGGACAAAAAAAGAAGAAATTCTTGTGATTTTTAAACCATCAAAAATCGCTTGTTTTTTAGCGCCCTCCCCTATCCCCTTTTTCCAGAGCGTCTTTAAAGCATTTTCCACTACACATTTTCTTCTAAATTGAATAATGCGCATAGAACGGCTTAAAAGTCCCGTATGAGGCGCAACTAAAAAAGAGAGAGCACAGATGAAGGCTGCAAAAAGAAGGATCATGGGTCCTGTTGGCAAAGAAAATGTTTTCTCTCCTTCTTTTTGTAAAACTAAAGGAATGAAAAC
>JABDCQ010000028.1 GCA_013288075.1 Chlamydiota bacterium
TTAAATAGCCCTTATGAAGCCATTGGAACGGGGCCTCTTTCTTTAAATGAAGGGCAGCTATCAAGGTTTTTAAATGCCATGAGAAAAGAGATCCTGATTCTAGCTAAGAATACCCGCCCTGATGCCGTTGCAGGAAAGCCCAATCTTTTAATTGGTCTTAAAAACGCAGGAGTGGAAAAAGCTATTCTTGAAGGAAGTACTGTTTATTTAGATGTAAAGCAATCTTCTTCTAATGCTCCTTTAGTGTATTCTTTTTCTGAAAAAAGAACGCCTCTTTGGATAAAGCCTGTAGGCAAAGATTCCTCTTCTGTGATGATTGAAGTGGGTGGGGATAGACAAGAGGAAAGGGGAAAGTTTTTAGCAAGGAGCCTTCCTCAAGAAAATTTAGAGGGGAGGCTTGATCTCTCTTCATTTAAAGCTCTTCAAGAAGCAGAGCTTTGCGGCAAGGATAAGTTTCTCGAAATTTATGGGGGAGAGGAATATAAAGACAACATGTCCAAACATAAGCTTCTTTTAAAGGACGAAAAGTGTTTTTATGTTTGCTATGTTTCTCTTGGAGATTATCTTGTTTGGGAAGAAGGGCGGTGGAAGGTTACTTCTTTAAAACTTGCGGCTCAAGGCGCTAGCCTCTCTTATGTAAAGAGTGCTACTCCCGATGCCGTAGAAATGCTTTCTTGGGATGAAGAAGGATTTTATCCTCTTGAGCTAACCTTAGTAAGAAAACAAGCATCTAAACCAAGCAGCAAAATGGAAGAGGTGATAACTTCTATGCGCCTTCGAACCTCTTCTCAGGTTTCTTGCATGGTAGGGAAAAAGCGGATGCTTATTAAGCCGGGAGATTGGCTTTTAAAGACCTCTTTTGGTTGGCATAAGTTAAGACGTCTTTCTGAAATTGAGGATTATTTATCTCATAAACTTATGGGAGAGCTTTTTGTTGTGGACTCCCTTGAAAAAGAACAAGGGAAAATGGTCATAAGAGGGCTTGTTTTTGATGAAAGAAGAGCCCAACCAACACATTGCTCTTTAGTTGTAAGCGATGAGAAAAAAGGCCAAATAAAAACAAAAAAGAAAGCCTCTTTTTTGCAAAATGGTAATAATAAATGAAAAAAATAACATCTTTTTTAAAAATTTCTCTTTTAGCCCTTCTTTTGTCTAGCACCCTATTCTCTCAATCTATTTCCGAAAAAAAGGGAGAGAGTGTTCTCCGAAAAGAAGAGAATCAGGAAACTCCAGAAGTTGTTCTTGAACGTGTAAATGGAGAGCTTTCCTATCTTAGAAAAGAACTTGAAAGTTGCTATAAAAAAAGCTCTGAGTTGTTTTATAAAGACGCCCCAGGAGAGGAGTATCAGGTCCTTCTTGGAGAAATTAATGAAAAAAAGGCTAAAATACTAGATTTAGAAAACAACTGGAGAGATCTTTCTGTTGCTGAAGCCAAAAAGGAAGAAGATGGATACGGCCTTTGGGATCAGGAAGAAACAACTCTAGCTCAGCTTGTTATGGAATATGGGGCAATGGATTACGTGTATGTAGTTCCCCCTGAAATGATTCATTTAAAGCTTAATATCCATTCTGGGATACCTGTTCCAAGAGAATCCTGGGGAGAAGTTCTTGAAATTATTTTGGCCCACAATGGCATTGGGGTAAAAAAAATTAACCCTTATGCGCGGCAGCTCTATATTTTTAAGCAAGATCCTTCTTCTGTTGGCGCTATCGCTTCAAATATGGAAGATCTTCCCTTTATTCCCGATGGGATGCGTATTTTTTATCTTTTATCCCCTCCTCTAGAACAAGTAAAAAGTGTATTTCAATTTTTTGAGCGCTTTGCCGATATTAAACAGACCTTTATCTATCAGATTGGAAGTAAAATCGCTCTTGTTTCTTCTAAAGAAGAGATCATAAAGCTTTTAAATCTTTATAATACCATTTGGGAAGCTTCAAAAGGAAAAGTGTCTCGCGTTGTGCCTGTAACAAAAATGGGCGTTAAAGAGATGGAAAAAATCCTTTCTAGTTTTTTTGGGGAAGCTATTGAAAAGGGAAGAGCGCCTTTTGGAAAACTAGAGCAAGAAGGTCTTTCGATTTTTGCTTTAGGGCAAACAAATGCCCTTATTCTTATCGGGCAGCAAGATGCTGTAGAAAGAGGCGAAAAGATTGTTAAAGAAACAGAGGAGCAGCTTCAAGATCCCTCAGAGATGACTGTTTATATCTATTCTTGCCGCCATAGCGATCCCTCAGATTTGGCCAAAGTTTTAGAGAAGGTTTATAATTCGCTGCTCATTGTTGCCCCTGAATCGCCTAGAGAAACAGATATTTCTTATGCAGCTCAAAGCCCTACAGGAAGAGTTCCTCCTGATGGTTACCCTAATACTCCTCCTCTTGTTGTTTCTCCAACTCCTATTCAACCGGCAGCTTCGTCTCAGATTAAGATTGAAGAGAGTCAATCGGATCACTTTATTCCCGACCCCAAAAGCGGAAACCTTTTAATGGTTGTTAGAAGAGATGCTTTAGCTAAAATTAAAGATCTTTTGCGTAAATTAGACGTCCCTAAAAAGATGGTTCAGATTGAGGTTCTTCTATTTGAAAAGCAGCTTAATTCTGAAAATAGCTTTGGTCTTGATTTCTTAAAGATCGGGGGGAAAAACTCCGTTTCCTATAATGGCTTTAAACAGCACATTAAGGGAGCTGATAGGCATTTTGGTCTTTCTGGATTGCTTGAATTCATGTTTAAGAATAAAAAAAGCAGCCATTTCCCTGCCTACGAGATCATTTACAATTTTTTAATGACCCAAGAAGATATTCAGTTAAATGCAGCCCCTTCTGTAATCACGGTGAATCAGACCCCTGCAATGATTTCGATTGTGGATGAGATTTCCATTAATAATGGGGCCGCCCCAATTGATACGAATAAAGGGATTGCTTTTGAAAAATCTTTTTCTAGAGCGCAGTATGGTATCACGATTGAACTTACTCCCACCATTCACTTGCCGGATCAAGAGGGAGAGGTTTCAGAAGAAAATAAAGGATTTATTACTCTTCAAACAGATATTACTTTTGATACGCCAAAATCTGATCATGATTCTCGCCCTGTTGTAAGCAGAAGGCACATTCAAAATGAGGTGCGCGTTGTAGATGGGCAAACAGTTGTCATTGGGGGCCTTAGAAAAAAGACGATTCAAGATAAAGAAGAAAAAGTTCCTTTCTTAGGGGAAATTCCGGGGATTGGAATGTTTTTTGGAAGTACAAGGCTGATAGATCACAACACAGAGATGTACTTCTTTATTACGCCGACCATTATTTTGGACCCTCAGGAGCAGCTTGATTGTTTCCGCGAAGAAGAACTAAAAAAACGTCCTGGAGATATTCCGGAATTTTTAGAGTGTCTTGTAGAAGCGAGAAAGCAAGAAGAGGGCAGGTTTTTTACCAATAGTTTAAAAGCATTTTTTAAGAAGAACTAAGATGAAAGAAGATATTGAGATTAGCGCTGCTAAGTATGGCCTTAAGGTGGTTAAGAATCTTGTCTCTTCATTTTTTGTTACGGAAAGAATTCAAAAAATACCCTACTCCTTTGCAAAAGAACATATGGTTCTTCCTATTTATGAGGAGGAAGGGAAGCTTTTTGTTGCTATTTCTTCTCCTTTTTCCATGGAAGCTTTAGAGGAAGTGGGATTTATTACGAATCTAGAGATTCAGGAAGTCTTAGCTTCTAGAGAAGAGATTGAAGAGGCAATTGATAGGTGCTACCATCAAAAAGAAGATGCAGCATCTGTTTTAATGCAAACGCTTCAAGATGAGTCTAAAGGCAAAAAGGCTCTCGATTTTGAAGATAGCCACGATCTTTTCGAGCAAAGATCTGATTCTCCGGTTATTCAAATGCTCAATATGATGCTTATGGAAGCTACCATGCAAGGAGCCTCCGATGTCCATTTTGAGCCTTTAGAGCAAGGGATGGAAGTCCGCTACCGGATTGATGGCGTTTTGCAGATGAGACACGCTCCTCCAAAAGAATATCAAGCTCAAATCATTGCGCGTATTAAAGTGATGTCAAAGCTTGATATTGCTGAACATAGGCTTCCCCAAGATGGCCGGATAAAGCTTAGAATGGGAAATCGGGAGATCGATTTTCGTGTAAGTACTGTTCCGACAGTTTTTGGAGAAAGAATTGTTTTAAGAATTTTAGATAAAAGTAATGTCCTTGTTGGTTTAAATAAGTTAGGGATTAGGCAAGAGGTTTTAGACGCTTTTAAAAAGCAGATCTGTTTAAGCGAAGGCATTGTTCTTGTAACAGGTCCCACAGGAAGTGGAAAGACAACGACTTTATATAGCGCCTTATCGGAGATTAATTCCAAAGAGATCAATATCATGACCATTGAAGATCCTGTAGAATATAAGCTGCAGGGAATGGCCCAAATTGGTGTGAATCCTAAAATTCATTTAACCTTTGCAACAGGACTTCGTCATATTTTGCGTCAGGATCCGGATGTCATTATGATTGGGGAAATTCGAGATAAGGAAACTGCTCTAATTGCCATTCAAGCTTCTTTAACAGGGCATCTTGTTTTAAGCACCCTTCACACGAATGATGCTCCCTCAGCCCTTACACGCCTTGTAGATATGGGGATTGAGCAGTATCTTTTGTCATCTTCTGTAGTAGGCGTTTTAGCTCAAAGGCTTGTAAGAAAAATTTGTGCGTTTTGTAAAGAATCTTATACCCCTACAGATAAAGAACTCTTAGAGCTTTCTCTTAAAAGAGAAGATTTAGAGGGAGGGGCGCTTTTTAAAGGTAAAGGATGTGAGCAATGTTTTCATACAGGCTATAAAGGCAGGTGTGGGATTTATGAGCTTATGCCCGTTGGCGCATTGATTAAAAGACAAATTGTGCAAAGCGCAGATGCTGCTATGCTTCGTAAGGTGGCTATTGAATCAGGGATGATCACTCTTCGTCAAGAAGGCGGCCTTCTTGTTAAAAAAGGGCTTACGACTACCAAAGAAGTCTTGAGGGTTTCAAGAGGATGCGATGAGGAGTAACTAAATGCCATTATTTAAGTACAAAGGTTTCGAAGGAGGCGGTAAGCGCGTAGCAGGGGTTATTGATGCTGACTCTTATGTAATGGCTAAGGAAAAACTCCATAGACAAGAGTTTTTAATCACTTCTATTTCTTCTTTTGAAAAAAAAGATAAGGAAGTGTTTTTAGATCATGCTCTTTTGCTCTCTTTTACAAGAGAACTCTCCCAGCTTTTGCATGCGGGCTTACCTCTTTATGAGAGCCTTTTAACCATTGAAGAAAAATATAGAAAGCATGAGGCCCATCCTTTATTTCTCGATCTTTGCGATCGCTTAAAAGGGGGATCTTGCCTTTCTTTGGCGCTTGGGCGCTACCCTAAAACTTTTGATAGAATTTATCTTTCCATGATTCAAGCAGGAGAGCTTAGCGGCTCCCTTTCCCATTCCTTAGAGGAGCTTACAGGTCTTATTACAAGGGCACAAAAACTTAAAAAGCAGCTTGTTTCTGCTTTAGCTTATCCCGCATTTCTTGGCAGCTTCTGCTTTATCGTCGTTCTCTCTCTTCTGATTTTTGTTATTCCTTCTATGCAAGAGCTTTTTGAAGGAAGACAGCTTCATCCCATGACGTACTGTGTTTTAGCAGCAAGTCATTTTATCACAGAGTATGGAGCTCTTCTTTTTGCCTTCTTTATTATTTTAGGGGTTTTGGGATTTTTGTTTTTTAGAGATAAAAGAGGCAAAATCCTCTTCCAAAAAACGTTAATTAATTTTCCTTTATTTAAGACCCTTTTTATTCAGGCAGCAATTATTCGCTTTTGTAGGTCAGCCTCAGTGCTTCTTAATCATGGGGTGCCTCTTACAGAAACGCTAGCAGTCTCTAGAAAGCTCATGAAGAATGCCCTTTTAGAGCAAGCTGTAGAGGTTGCGGAAAAAGGGATTGCAGAAGGTAAAAAATTAAGTGCAGGACTCCAAAAATCCGTTCATATTCCCTCTTTAGTCATTCGCATGCTCTCCCTTGCCGAAGAAACGGGAAAAACTTCTGATATGCTTGAGAGCCTTGCCAATATTTACGATGAAAATTTGGAGAAAGACCTTTCTCGATTAACCGGGATTCTTCAGCCCGCTTTACTTATTCTTTTAGGAGCCGTTGTAGGAATTGTAGTCCTTTCGATACTACTCCCTCTTACTGACGTAAGCTCTTTAGTTTCAACATAAAATTTAAGGTACATATGAAAAAAATGAAAAAACGCCCCATCACACTTCTTGAGATCATGATCGTGATCTTTTTGATTGGTCTTATTGGAGGCGTTGTAGGGTACAATATGAAAGGAAGCCTTGATGAAGGCAGAGCCTTTAAAACAGAGCAAGCCTCTTTGCGCGTAAGAGAAATTCTTCTTCTAGAAGTCGCTAATGGCGCAGAACTTGATCAGGTTGTTGGAGATTCTTTTTCGTGTCTTAAGAATTCAGGACTTTGTGAAAATCCTGATAAGCTTTTAAAAGATGGATGGAACCAGCCTTTTGTTATTAAGAAAAAAGGAAATCACGATATTTCGGTTGTCTCTCAAAAACTCAAAGATTATAGAGCTAAAAAAAATAAAGGCAGAGGTGTTCAAGAGCAAGTGGATGATGATGCAGAAGATTAAGAGAGGATTTACTCTTTTAGAGCTTATTGTTTGCATCACCATTTTAGGTCTTGTGGCATCTTCTCTTGCATGGAATTTAAAAGGCCTTTTAGATAGGTCTCGCTTAGAACATGCCAATTCTAAATTCCGCCTCAATGTAGAGGAGCTTAAAATGGTAAGCCTTACGCATCAAGCAGATTCAGGAATGGAGTTTTTCTTTAAGGAAGGCTCTCTTTATTATAAAAATTATACAGAAGCTCCTATTAAAGGCCTTAGTACAGCAGACCACTTAATGGGGAAAAATTATGAGCTCCTTCTAAATGATAAAGTCATTTCGGGATGTAAACTCACTATTTTTTCTGATGGAAGAATAGATCCGCAAGGGGTTTTAAAAATTGTACCCAAAGGAGCCTTGACAAATAAATAATTCATAGCCTACCTTCCAAAATATAGGCTATGGAGGCTTGAAATGTCAGATGTTATATGGTTAGCTACAGTGTTTGGTCCTTTGCTTTTTATTACAGGGCTTTGGATGCTTATGTTCACAGGTAATGTAATAAAAATTGTTGCTTCTGTTAAAGATTCGCTTGCAGCTTTATGGCTTATGGGCTTTCTCAATTTGCTTTTTGGTTTAGGAATAGTGAGCTTATACAATAGATGGACCTTTAGCAGCCTTGTATTTGTGACTATTTTAGGATGGGTTTATATCATCCGAGGCTTAGCTGCTTTATTTGTTCCTAAGTTGATTATGTTCTCTAAAATTAAAAACCCTCGTGTAGTCAAGATGATAGGATTGATTCCTTTAATCTGGGGTGTGATCCTTTGTTACGTTGCATTTTTTAGATAGTTTTTAAGCCTTGGGTCACCTAAGGCTTAAAATAAACTTATAGCTAAAGGAGTGTGAGATGAACCAAGAGATTGTTTTTATTTTCTCGAGAGAATTACCATTTCTCGAATCCTCCCTTTACGAAACCCCCTTCATCGTCTACGACGAGCTCCTCTGAAAGAACAGAGAGAGTTTCTTTCTTTCTTCCTCTGTGGTTTTTTGTCTCTGTGGTTTTATCTTTGGCTAAGTCGTTTGACTACTCGGCTTAGTCAAAGATAAACCACAGAGACAAGAAACCACAGAGGAAGAAAGAGAAGAAAAAAGCTCTATGTTGGTTTTTTTTATTTTTCGTTGTGTTTTTTGAAGTAGAAGAAGAGGATGCAGGCGGTGATGAAGATGAGCACTGTTAGGATGTCATCAATTTTAAGCTCAATGTTTGCGAGCATGCTTAAGAAATAATTGCCGAAGAAGTAGCCAATGGAAAGAAATAAGGAAGCCCAAAGAAAGGCTCCTGTATAAGCATAAAGGGCAAAACGTCTGTATTCAAGAGCTGTAATTCCTGCAAAGATCCCCGTAAAATGACGCACCCCGGGGATAAAATACCCAAAAAAGAGGGACCATGTCCCATATTTTTCTACCCAGGCGTGGGCTTTATCGCGCTGTTTTTTTGTAATTCCTAGCCATTTAGAGCATTTATCTAAAAAATAATTTCCAGCTATTTTCCCTAAAAAATAACTTAAACTTATGCCGCACATACTCCCCAAATACGCTGCTAAAAGGGTCCAACCCATAACGAGGTGTCCTTTGCGTATAAGGGTGCCTGCGATGACCATAAGCGTTTCTTCGGGCACAGGAAGGGCCAAAATCCCTAAAACAAGAAGGCAAAATAAGGCAATACCCCCATAGTGCAGGAGCCAAAAGGAAAGGGTCTCATTGTTAAGTAAACTGTCCATTATTTTACTTTAACTTTTTAGCTACTTGTCCAAAAGGCTAATTTATTATAATCTGACCAAAAACATTTTTTCAGGGGTGATTATGAAAAAAATTAAAAAAATAAGTTTTCTTTTGTTGTTGTCTTATTCTTGCTTAGCTAATGGCTTTGCAGCCGAAGGCGCGTCTCTGCCTCTTAAACAAAAACTTCCTCATTGGCGTCCAAAAATTGTTGAGCATCATCCTGATGGCTCTCCACAAAAAGTTGTTTATTATGAAACTTCTTCCGATAAAGAAGTGGCTGTAAAACAACTTCGTTTTTTCCCGACAGGAAAAGTTCAAGAGGAAACCGATTTAATAGAACTAGCTGCCGATGCCGCAGCTGTTCCTCATGGAACAAGTGTGGCTTTTTACCAAGATGGGAAAGCTGAGAAAGTAGGTTTTTATAAAGAAGGACTTTTAGAGGGAGTAAATTTTTACTATCCTAATGGAAATTTAAAAGCTGTATGCGGTTTTTCTGAAGGGAAAAGAAATGGAAAAACAACTGTCTATTACGAAGATGGCACAAAATTAGAAGAGATCGTTTATAAAGACGACAAAGTTATAGGAGAGCATCTTCGTTTTTATCCTAAAGAACTAAAGGCTTCTGTTCTTCCTTATGAAAATGGGCAGCCTCATGGTGTTGCTTTTGAGTGGTATGAAAGTGGAGCTTTAAAAGCTACAGCGCGTTATGTGGAAGGAAAATTACACAGCGATGGAAAACACTCAGCTTTAACTTCTTATTATGAAGATCAAACTGTTAGAGAAATTCAGGACTATAAAAACGGAGAGCCCATTGGAACGCATACTCTCTATCATCCAAATGGAAAAGTGAGCGCCAAGGTGACTTTTAAAGAGGGCAAGCGCCATGGGAAAGAACTGTTTTATTCAGCAGAAGGATCTCTTCTAGGGGAAGGGATGTATGAGCAGGGTAAAAAAGTGGGCAATCATTATAGAAAACATTTAAATGGCAAAGATGCCTTTATTGCTCAGTTTGATGCTAAGGGAAATCTTTTAAAACCTATTGCGGAATTCAACGATGAAGGGCAAAAAGTTCTTGAGTATTCCATAAAAGATGATATGCGCGAAGGCAACTATTTTGAGTGGTATAGCGACGGGAAGGCTAAAGTAGAATACCATTTTGCGAAAAATATGCTTGATGGCGAGCAAAAGGAATACTTTCCTAATGGACAATTAAAAGTGCATGCATTTTTCAAAGAAGGCAAAAAAGAAGGTCCTTATGAAGAATGGCATGATAATGGAAAATTTGCCATAAAGACATCCTTTAAAGCCGATAAGAAAATAGGCAAATCAGAAGAGTGGTATGCGTCTGGAAAAGATAAAATTACAGAATTTTTTAAAGATGATGAAGTGCGCGATCAAGAGAGAAAAGAGTGGTATGACAATGGCTCTTTAAATTTTGTTGGCAATTTCAAAGAGGGCAAAAAAGAAGGATGGCATAGACATTGGGATGAAAATTCCATTCTTCTTTATGAAGTATTTTACGAAGCTGATGCTCCTCATGGTCTTGCTAAAGTTTGGTATGGCAAGGGAAGACTTAAAGAAGAAGTTCCTTTTTCTCATGGTAAAAAAGAGGGAAGGGAAGTTGAGTATTTTCCAAACGGAGCTCAAAAATCTACAGCGATGTATAAAGAAGGCCTTGTAGAAGGAGAGATCAAAGGGTGGTATGAAGATGGAAGCCCTTTATTTGTAAAAAGATTTGTCAAGGGACAGCCCGTTGGAGAACAAGTGGAATATCATCCTTCTGAGAAAGGAGATAAAAAAGTTCTAAAAGTGGCTAGACAAGTTTTTTATAATAACGATAGTAAAATGGAAGGGGAGCAAAAAACGTATTATGCTCATGGCACTATCCAATCAATTATCACTTATAAAGACGGTTTTCTTGAAGGACGAAAAGCTCTTTGGGATGATAAGGGCAACCTTATGGAAGAAGCCTTTTACGAAAAAGACATGCTTTCTGGAAGGT
The DNA here is from genome assembly GCA_013288075.1 of Chlamydiota bacterium. GTDB lineage: Bacteria > Chlamydiota > Chlamydiia > Chlamydiales > Rhabdochlamydiaceae > JABDCQ01. The sequence continues at coordinate 10,404 of JABDCQ010000028.1, forward strand.
TTTTCCAAAGAACACCTGAGGGAAGAGAATTTGTATTCCATTACAAAAACAACAAAAGAGAAGGTTTGCATGAAGCTTATCTTCCCCTTCATGAAGTTTTTGGAAAAGTTAAATGCTTAGAAGTTTCTTTTGTTAATGATAAGATTGAAGGGATGGCTACAGAATATGACGAGGCAGGAAATAAACTTGCAATAACTCCCTACAAAGATGGAGTGAAAGAAGGAGAGGCTGTTATCTTTGACCATAAGGGCGCAACTGTAATGAAAGTTCAGTTCCATAATGACAAAAAAGATGGACTTTCAACACAGTATTTCCCAGATGGAAAAATTTTCAAAGAAATTTCCTATGTCAATGATTTGAAAGAGGGAGCAGAGAAAACATATCATATTAATGGAACGCTTGGAGCCATTGCCCATTACAAGTCAGATAAACTTGATGGCGTTTCTGAAGAGAGAACAGCTGAAGGCATTCTTGTTTTTGAAGCAGAATATAAAAATGGTATGCGTCATGGTAGGGTTAACAAATACTATGACAATGGTCTTCCTAAAGTTTTACAAACATTTGTAAATGATGAGCTCACAGGAACTAAAAAAACCTTCGATGAGAAAGGCAATATTGCCGAAGTCAAATACGAAAACGGTAAAAAACTCGGCTAATATTTCCCTTAGCCCATAAACTAAAAGAGAAAACAAAGAGGATAATTTTTTTCTCTCTCTTTCTTCCTCTGTGGTTTCTTGTCTCTGTGGTTAAAAAAAATGCAAGTCTTTGAGTACTCAAGTGTTAGCCAAAGATTTAACCACAGAGGGAAGAAACCACAGAGGAAGAAAAGGGGAAGAGAGGAAATTTAGTCCTCTTTGTTTTCTCTTTTAGGTTTATGCGTATGCCCTGCAAGGGCGGCATAAAATTGCAAGCTTATGCCGACCTTGCAGGGCATGCGCATAAACCTAAGTCTGTTTTGGCTTTTATTGACGCAAAGACGCAAAGGCGCGAAGAAAGCGCAAAGGTCAAGCATCTCGACTTTGGTCGAGATGCTTGACTATTGTTTTAAGGAAATGCAGAGAAAAACAATCTCTAATGAAGTAACATGTTTGAGCAATTTCTCTGATTCTCCTTTAAATACAACAGTGAAAACAAAAAGATTTTTAAGAATGCTTTTGCATTCTTAAAAATCTTTTTGTTTTCACCTTTGCGACTTCTTCCTTTGCGTCTTTGCGTCAATAAAGGCTTAAATAGACTTAGGTTTATGCGTATGCCCTTGCAGGGCTCAACTATTTTTTTATCTCTACCCAGGCCTCTCGCTACGCTTCGACCTGGACAACATGTCGGCTCTTTGAGCCTAAGAAAGTCGTAAAAAGTGGAACATCGAGTTTTAGGTTTTTGAGTACAAGTCTATGTCCATTTGGGCGTTTAACCAAAAATCAGGTGTTGTTTTAAGGAAAGCCGCAAGCTTGTTAGCTATTTCAGGAGTAACCCCTGTTTTTCCATTAATAATTTGATTGATTGCTTTGTAATCGCAACCAAGGTGTTCTGCAAGTTTTTGTGGAGATATTTCTAGAGGCTTTAAAAATTCCTCATTTAAAATTTCTCCTGGGGATGTAGGTTTTCTTTTCATAATATGAGTCCGTGGGATTTTTTTAGGGTGAGGATTTTGTTGAGGGAGTGGTTTAGTCTTTCTTCTGTGATGCGGCCGGTTTGTACTGCGTCTACGAGGGCTTTGTGTATGGCTATTATGTCTTTGGAGGTGAGCTCAAATCCTGTTTTGCTTCCGTTTAAGATTTTGCCGCCAAGGAGGAGGATGTCAGAGCCGGCTTCAAAAGCAAGAAGGGCTGCAAGGGTCGGGGATCCTGTTTTTTTTAATACGCCTTCCATATTTAATGAATCGGAGATGATAATTCCTTTGTAATCAGAGAGGAATTCTTTAAGGATTTTGGAAGAGAGAGTTACACAATTTTCTTCGTCTAAAGAAGGGATTAAAACATGGCCTGTCATGATCATGTCAGCTTCATCCCCTAGTTCCTTAAAGGGAAGAAGCTCTGATTCTTCAAGCTTATTTAAAATGGGTAAATCTTCATGGGGATCAAGAGTTACTTTCCCCATTCCCGGAAAATGTTTTAAACAGCAAATCATGTGTTCTTGTCTGTAGCCATGAAGAGCTCTTTTTGCAAACTCTATGACTTTTTCGGAGGTATCTCCAAAGGAGCGGTTATTAGGAAGTGCATGGATGTCTACAACCGGAGCAAAGTTTACATTAATGCCTACTGCAAGCATTTCCTTTGCCATAGTTCTTGCAGCTTCTTCTGCAAGAGCTGGATTATTTGTCTCTCCTATTTGTTTATTTCCGGGAAATGTTGTAAAGCCTTGACTTAACCTTGTGACATTGCCCCCTTCTTGGTCTATTGCAATAAAAAGCGGGTATTTGGCATGCGCTTGGAGGCTACGGCTTAGGGCTTCCACTTGGGCAGGACTTTCAAGACCATTTGCCCAATTGTAGTAAATAAAGCCTCCCACATGAGCTTTATGAATAAGCTCAAGAGCTTCTTCATTGAAAGCCTTTCCATTAAAATGCACGATAAGGAGCTGCCCTACTTTTTCTTCAAGAGTCATTGAAAAAAGAGGAGTGAAAGCAATAAGAGCTAGATATAGAAGGGATGATTTATTTGACACTTGTTCCTCCAAAATGGTATATATTCAATTTTTGTAGGGGTTTTTATGAAGAGAATTTTCTTTTTGCCTATTGTAATCGTTCTTGGCATTTTAGCCTTTTTTTTCTTTTATGAGAGCGATAAGGGAATGTATTTATGCAATCACGAGTATGCGCTTTGTACCTCTGCTCTATGTGTGCCAGATCCAAACCATCCTGATCAAGCGATTTGTTTTTGTGATGTAGAAGAAGGCTCTAGTATGTCTACAACACCTTGCAATATGCTTATGCCGAGCGCAGATGCTCATGGGGTGCGCACTCTTTACTCAACCTATTCTTCTAAGCAATTTGCAGAAGGGAAAAAAGGCATGAAATGCCCAAGCGGGACGCCTTGGACGTGGTGTCTTAATAAGCGCTGCACCGTAGATCCTTTTGATTCTAAAAAAGCCATTTGTGTTTGCGATATTATGCGTACAGGAGAATGGACAACGCTTGGAGGTAATTGTGATACCACTACTTGTAAAACCGGTTACTATTCAGGCGCTTCTGTTAAAGATGCAGAGCAAGGAAATGCTTTTTTGATGAAAAAATTAAAAATTGCTAAATCTCCTTTAAATTGGTGTGAGGCTAAGAGTTTATGAAACGCTTAGGAATCCCTTTTTTAGGAGTGATTGCTTTAATTTTGCTATTTTTAAAGATGCCTGAAACTCCAGATATTTTAGATCTCTTTAAGTGCAAAACATGTTCGTTAAGAGATCCTTATTTACCTCTTATTGGAGCAGCCTATTTTTCACTCCTTATCTTTATCTCTCTTCTTTTTCCTTCTTTTCCAAAAAAGCCTCTTGCCAAAGGAGGCCTTGTAGGATCTATCATCTTAGGCTTGGGGTTAACGTATCTTAGTTTCCCAAGAATATGTGTTATATGTTTGATAGCGCACTTATGTAATATCTTCATTTGGCTTATTTGGGTAATTGCTCCTGTGGGTAAAAAAAACTCAGGGGGTAGTGTTAGAGAAAAATTCTTACTTCTTTTTATTGCGCCTATTTGTGTTGTTTCTCTTTTTGCAGCGCTCAATCTTACCTTTATGGCTTATAGTCCAGCCGATCAGAGGGTAACAGATTTAAACATAGGAGACCCCGTCCCTCCTATTAATGAGATCCTCCTGCAAGGAGCCCTTATTAATTTTGTCTCTTCGAATTGTCCTTATTGCGAGCGGCAGCTTCCTATTCTCAATGAAGTTGCTAAAGAATTAAAAGTGATTGGAGTGACTCCTTCCTTAACCCAAGAGATGCGGGAAAAATTTCCTAATATCGAATGGATAGAAGATAAAGACAGCAAGTTGCGCTCTAGCTTTACCGTAAGAGGCTTTCCCACCTTATTCATCATAGATGCAAGGGGAAAAATCAAAGAAGTCATCCCAGGCCTACCCCAAAACCTAAAAACTCACCTCCTCGAGCAAAAACAAAGAGAATAATTTTTCTCTCTCTTTTTCTTCCTCTGTGGTTTCTTGTCTCTGTGGTTTATCTTTGGCTAAGTCGTTTGACTACTCGGCTTAGCCAAAGATAAAACCACAGAGACAAGAAACCACAGAGGGGGGAAAGAGAGAAAAAAAGTTCTCTTTGTTATTCTTTGTTATTCTTTGGTTTTGTATTGGTGGAGGAGGGAGTGGCTGAATCTGCGGGTGTTTTTGAGGGTGAGGTTTTTAAGATTGAAGGGGTTTTCTTCAAAAGCTGAGGGGCTAGCTTCTTCGATAAAGAGAGTGCCCTCTTTGGCAAGAAGATTATTTTCATCGATGAAGGTAACAATGCCTGGCAAGATGCGCCCCGCTATATCATAAGGGGGGTCAATGTAGATGATGTTAAACTGCTTTCCTTGGGCTGCAAGCCCTTTTAAGGAAAGAGGCACATCTTTCATGAGGACAGTTGTTTGGGTCTCTATTTGGAGGCTAGAAATGTTTTCTTTGATGCTTCTTATAGCGTTTAGATCTTTCTCAACAAAGGTCGCATGCGTAGCCCCTCTACTTATAGCTTCTAGCCCCATAGCGCCGCTTCCTGCAAAGAGATCTAAAAAATAAGCTCCGTCTACTTCTCTTCTGCAGATATCAAATACAGCTTTTCGAAGAATCCCTGAAGTAGGACGCGTTTTATCGCCTTTAGGGGTCTGAATTTTACGCCCTTTAAAGGTGCCTGCAATAATGTTGATCATTTGCTATATTTTTGGGCTTTGTCTAAATAGGAAGAGTCTTGTTTTTCTAAAAAGAGTTCGTAGCATTTTTGGGCATAGATATTAGACCAAAGAGCTTTATGGAAATTCTCTGCTTTTTTGGCTTTTGAGAAGCTAATTGTTTTTTCAATATTTACAAATTCATTTCCGTGTTTTGCTTGGATAAGAACGGTAAAATCTGTAAGAGAATCAATTGTTCCTGCAATTACATAAGGAGAGTTAGCATGTATATTAGTTCTTTTAGAAGAGGAGGGGTAAAAAAGAACTTTGGCATTTTCATCTGATGTTACTGAAGAGATTCTCACATTTGTTGCAATAGGAGAGCGAAGATCTAATACCATTTTAGCTAATTTTCTTGGGAAAGAGGCGTTTGTATCTACCTGAAGGAAATTTCCTTTATTTAGCGAACTTATTAGAGAAAGAAGGGGCTTGTTATTATTAATTCCAACCGAAGCTGTATAAAGAGAGAGATTCTTCGTATGATTTGCAAAACAGCTCGCAAGGATTTTTTGTTGTCTTTCCGGCTTTATGGAAACTGTTCCATCAGAGAGTAAAATGGCTGTATGGATTCCCTCATTAGCAGCAATTTCCGGTAATAGTTTTTCAAGATTTGTGCAAAGATCTGTTTTGAAAAAGCTTCTTTTGGCGTCTTCTTTATTTAAAAATTGCTCCACTTCTTCTAGAGATTTTTTAGAAAAAACGGCGTTTTCCTCTTTAAATTTTACAAGCTTTTGATCGAAGAGATACACATTAAAGCTATCTCCTTCGTTTAAAGAGGTAAGGGCTTTAAGAACGCCCCTTTTATAGGCAGCAAAGCGGTGTTTTTCAATGGAGGGTGACCTATCGAGAAGGAAGTGGAAGTTCTGCTTTAATTTTTGATCAGTAAGGTCGTTTGTAGGCTCTAAGGTAAGGAAAAAAACGTAGTGGCGATGTTGCTGATCGGGAAACACATGAAGATCTACTTTAAATTGATCGCTCCAAGACTTTCCTAAAGGTCCTTCAGGGAGCTGATAGTGCGCTACATTAGGAAGGATATTTTCAAGGGGACTTTGCTTGGGTAAAATATTTAAAGAAAGAGGGGATTCTTTCGAAAGAATAAGAGCGTGGTTTCTTTCTACTTGTTCTTTTAGAACGATATTTTGTTTGGCGGACTTTTTAGATGGGTCTACTGTGATATCTGTTATGCTCGTCTGCAAGCTAATGTCTTCTGCAGCTTCGTGAGCAGGCTCTTCTATTACAAGGGAGATCATTTTATTTAAAGAGTCATCGATTTGCTCAGGAAAAGAAGATTTAAGCGTTAGCATATCTAGAAAATTTGTAGGAGAAGCTTCATCTTCCTCTGAAAATAAGGGAAGATCAACGGGGGTGTTTTCATAGGAAATCATTTCAGATTTAGCTTCTTTTAGACTCTCTATTAAGATAGGCGTGCTTTTGTAGGTTGAAGCCTCAGATAAGGTTAATTCTTCATTATAAGCAAATTCTGTATGGATAAGATCTTCTTCTTTAGGTTGCATGGCTACTTCTTCTAGAAAGGAAGCATTTCCATCCATTCCTTTATTTAAAGAAGGTGCGACTACAATATGATTTAAGGCTTCTTCTAAATAGAGAGTTTTTTCAAGATTCTCTAAATTTTCAGAATGAAATGTCATGGGATGGGAAAAGCCTGATTTAAAAAAGAGTTTTAAGGGGCCTTTTAAAAAAAAGGGATTTTCATAAATCACAAGCAAAGCCATTAAATGAATCCCGACGGATGCTATTAAGCATCCAGTGAGGAGTCTTTTATGTTTTTGCTCAGGAAATAAAACAGCTTTAATCATTTAAGCGCTTCCATACTTTTTTCAATACGTGTTTTAAGCTCGAAGCTAAGAGAATCTTGTCCTAATAATCCTTCTAACTGAGCTAAAGCTTGCTCTTGGAGTTCCTTCGCGTACTCTTCTTTGCCTGCTTGTTTACCAAGAAGCGCCTCATTTCTTAAAATTTCAGCTTCAATAAAGCGCATATAATTTTTTACAAGGAGCTCTTTTTGTGGGTATTGCTCTTTTATAGAATAGTAATCTTTCACAAAAGGATTTTCTTCTGAAGAGAAATCTTCTCTAATCTTTTTAAGCTCTCCAAGGTAATTTTCTACTTGGGATTCTGTTACTGAGGCAACAATTCCTGCGTAGTCTAAAGCAGCTTCTACATGAAGAGGTTCAGAGGAAAGATTTTTGGCTAATTCGATATTTTTTAAGATATGCAAAACTTCTTTGTAATCTAAATCGGCTTCATTTTTTTTAGCATCTTCTAAAAGAGCATACTTCACTCTTGCTTTTTGTAGAAGAGCTGCCTGAGAAATAAAGGAAGCCCCAATTTTTAAATCTGCAAGAGATTCGTAAAGAGGAAGGGCATTTTTTAAATCTTTATGTGTTTCATAAGCTTTAGCAAGTTCAAAAAGTGTTTGCCTTTGATATTTCCAGCCATCTTCTACTGCAGATTTTTGAAGTTCATTTAACTTGGTTAAAAGAGAGATTTGCTTTTCAATTTGTCCGGATTTTTGATAAAGGGTGGCAAGTTTTAAAGCCTCTGTTTCTGTAAGAGGAGAAATGCTTGAAAGCAGATGTTCAAAGTGCTCTATAGCGCGAAGCGTTATGGCCTCAGAAGGATCACTTTTTGTTTTTCCATAGTAGAAATTAGCAAGCCAAAGGCGATTTTCCGGTTTTATAGGAGAGAGAAGGCTTACTGCATGTAAATGTTTTGCTCCTAACTCTAAAAACTTAGGCTCATTTAATGAGACATAAGCATTAAAAAGTTGAAGGCGTAGGCTAATATGGCCTACAACATCAGGTTTTAGCTCTAATGCTTTTTCTGCTTCTTGAATAAAGAGATCAATCTTCCCTTCATTTTTCTTTTTGCACATGGCCATAAGAAGGTGTGCTTCTGCTACATTTTCAAATTCAGGAAATGCTTGGAAACAGTTTTCTAATTTGCTTTCAGCTTGGGAGAAGTTTTTAAGTTCGTATAAAATTTTAGCCTGAACAAAGCTATAGTCTTTTTGTTCGTTTTCATTTAATACATCTTTTTGGCTAAGAACCCATTCAAGATCGCTTGCAAAATTTTCTTTTTTCTGAGCATTGGGTTGTTTTGATTCTTGAATAGAGCAATAAAGAAATTGTCTAAAGGCAGCTTTTGTATGCTCACTTGTAGATTGCTCTTTTAAATAAGAGATAAAAGTTTCTCTACTCTCTTCCCATTCTTTATTTTCAAAAAGCAGATTTGCTAAGTTGTAGGTTGCCATCTCCTTTTCTTCCGCATTTGGAAAGCGAGAAAGAAGCTCTTTTAAGGCCTCTTTTGCTCTTTGTTTTTCATTAGAGGAAGATAAGATTTCTGCGTGGTTCATAAGAACTTTTGCAAAAACTTCATCTTGCTCATAATGCGTGCGAAGTAAGCTAAGTGCTCCATCAAAAAGAGGTAGATTGTTTTCTTTTTCTGCGCAGTTAACAAGAGAAAGAAGCGCTGTTTTTAAGGAAGGACTCTCTTCTTTTTGACTACTTGCAAAGGCAAATAAATAAGGGGCTGCATTTTTAAAATCCTCTGCTTCATAGTAGCTCCAGCCAATAAACCACTCGGCTAAAGGTTTTTGCTCTTCTGCTATAAGAGGAAGGATCTCTTCTTTAACTTCTAAAATTCTTGTATATTCTTTTTCATCAAAAAGCAGAGTGAGGAAATTGTAAGAGGCGGCGGCAGATTTTTTCCCTTTTAAAGTGCTGATTTTAGCAAATGTATTTGCTGCTTGCTCTTTGCTATATTTTAATTCTAGCGTTGCAGCAATGAACAATAGGTCTTCTTGCTTACTTGGAAATTTTTCTGCAAGTTTTATATAAGCTTCAGCTGCCCGCTTTGGCTCCTCTAGAATTGTATAAAGTTCTGCTAGAGGATAAAGAGAAGCATCTTCATATTTTGTGTTTTCAAGCTTTTGGTATAAAGCTACAGCTTCTTTTGCAAACACCTCTTTTACTTCTGCTTTTTTTGCTAGAGAGTAAAACGATTCTGCACATAAAAATTGGAGCCGATTTTCTGTATTTTTATCTAGGTTTTTAGAGATTAAAAACAAAGATCCATTTGTGCTTACAGCTTCATATTCTTTAAGTTCAAATAAAGCCCGTATTTCATTTAAAAAGCAGCGCTCTTTGTATTCTGTTTTGGCAATTTCTTTGTAGGCACTAAGCGCTTCTGCGTAATTTTTTTCTTGGAAATATAAATCTCCTAGCATAGCAAAAAGGGAGTCTTTAACGGCATTTTGGGGAAATACCCTTAAGAAGCTTAAAATTTCTTTTTTTGCTTCATTATAGCGTCTTTCTTTCCAATAGGAGGAGATTCTTCTAAGATATAATGTTTCCTCTAGGCTTACTGCATAAACAGCCCCTTGCCCTTTTTCTTCTACTTGAGATTGTTTGGTTTCTACTTTTAGTAGGTCTTCTTTGTCTATAAATTCCCCAGCTATTTGATTCTCCTTAAATCCTTTTTCGTGAATGATGAAAGAGGAAAACGCATTTGTATTCATGGCTTGCATGGCCACAATACATGCAAAGGAAATCTTGGTATACTTTGACATAAGAAAACTCCGTGTAGAAAATCTTGCAATTTTTTTTGATTATACGCACCATCTATTATTTCGCAAAAGAAACAATTAAAAAGGCGCCTTATGGGAATACAGTTTATTTTTATCGCATCTATTTTTGTTGCAGCATCTAATTTATGTTTTAGAAAAAGCATTGACCAGGGCGGCACTTCGAAAGCTTATTTAATGATACAGCTTTTTCTTACATTTCTTGTAGCCATCCTTCTAAATCCTGTGCGCACAGGCAATTATGAATGGAGTAATTGCATGGGAGCTTTTGGTCTTTCTGGCGGGATTGTATTAGGTATCATGATGGCAATTTTGGGAAAAGCGCTTGAGTCTGGCCCTGCAGGCCTCACCTTTGCTATTCTTAATTCCTCAACTGTAATGCCTATGATTATAATGGTTCTTCTTTTTGGAAGCGCCTTTGGCTATGTTTATACAACCTCTAATGGGGTAGGTTCTTTTTTGGTTGTTGTAGGCCTTTTTTTAGCAGCTGCAGAAACGTTAAAATCCAAAAAAATGGCCAAGTGGGTGCTTTTTGCTTTTGGAGCCTTTATTCTTCATGTGATTTTTCTTGTATTTATGCAGTGGCGCGCACTTTTTATAAATTTCCCCGGAGAAAACGGACTTCTTATTTCTTTTGCTACAGAAGATATGGTTAATGAATGGTTTATGCCTATGGTGTTTTTAGCTGCAACATGTATTCAATCAGTTATTTATATCACCTCTCTTAAGCGCCTTCCCAATCGATTTGAGGTGATGTATGGGATTTTAGGAGGAATAGCTAATGGCATTGGAACCTTCTTTCTTATTCGTGCTACAGAGGTTTCTACCTCTTTTGAGCACGCCATCATATTCCCCCTCTTTTCTGTAACCATCATCCTTTGCTGTAATCTTTGGGGCAAATGGCTTTACAAAGAAAAGATCAACTGGAAAGCCAATGCCTTCTGCGTTTTAGGCCTCCTCATCGGCACCCTAAACTGGAAAGTCCTCCTCGGCTAAGCATTGTGGAACCACAGAGGTGTATTTAGTTAATGGTAAGGTAGTCGTAGAGATCTTTTTGGTTAATTACGAGGCAGGTTTTATAAAGCTCGCAAAGAGAGCTTCCTGCATGGATGATTTCTCCATCTCCAACGCCTGGCAGGAAAATCGCGGAAAGATTTAGAGGGATTTCTTTATTTTGTAGCAACTTGATCCCTTTCATGTAATCTTCTCTGCTAAATCCTTCTTCTTCCACTCTAAAGTAAATGAGATCTCTTTCATATAGAAGCGCTTGAACGGCATAATTTAGCCCTAGGCTTTCCTCAGGCGGATTGCCAAAGGTATCTGCTAGCTCAGGAAGTGTTTTACAAAGATAAGGAGTACAAAACTCTCCTTTTTCTGCTGCACCAAATAAAAACACCACGTGCTTCATCAGACCTCCTCTTTCTTTTTGCATAAACTTTATTTTAAAAATAAGCAAACACTTTTTATGGTAGAAAATTGTTGCATAAGATTGGAGTTTTTATTAGAAATTGTAAAATTTCCAAGAGGCTAAAAAAATGATGCTTTTTATATCTTTATTTTTACTTATCACTAGCGCGCTAAGCGCTAAGCAAACTCTTCAAGTGCTTCCAAATAAGGCTGTCATTTATACTCAAGAGGAGCTCAAGTCAAAAGATTTGGGGCGTCTTCAGGTAACGGTTGATAAAAGGCTCCAGCCTTCTTATGCCCACACCTTTGACTTTTCTCCTGCCAATTTAGAGGACATTGAACCTTTCTTGGCAGATTGTGCAGCGGGAATAGGCCCTAGCTGTGAGGGGCTTAACCTTATTGCTGTAGGAGATTTTTCTTCAGAAGATATGCAAAACCTTTTTGCTCACCACTTTTCTCATATACAAATAGAAAAGCCCTATAGTTTAAAAAAGACATCCCCTTCTTTTAAGGGAATGGGTCTTTTTAGTTCTACAGAGCCTTTTTATGAGATGCCTTTACTTGATTGGGAGATGAAAACGATCCATAAGATCATTTCTAGTATGGCGGAAAAAAATGTCTTTCAGTTAGCTTTAGAAAAAAAGACGATAGAAAAAAAAGGAAAGAAAATACGCCATGTGCATCCTCTTAGATTTATAGGGTATATATTTGGGGACGCTCATCTTAAGAGATGTATGCATGAAATAAAAAAGAGTTTTTTTAAATGGCATTCCTTTATAGAGGGTTTTAGCGATAAGATGAAAGAAGAGCATCGCGATGATAACCTTGAGCGCTATGTGCCAGGTTTTGCGGAGTCCCTTGGAGTGAGCTCCACAAAAGTCATGCAATACATTGACGATAAGGATTGGGAAGAATTAGTTAAATTTCTTCTATGAAAATTAAAAGAGAGGAGGATGTATGTTCTTGGTTGCTTCTGCTGCCTGTTTGCTAGGTACAATTGTTACTATTTCACAGAGTTCTTCTCCTGATAAGGAAGTTACTCTACCCTCCTCTTTTCAGGTGTTTACCCACCTTCCTTTAGAAAATTCTGAAGAAAAAATCATTAAGTACATCATTACTACCATGGCCGAGAAAAACCTTTTGCAGCTAGGTTTTGAGAAAAAAAGTCTTAAGAGGCAAGGTAAAAAAATTGGCCATATTCACCCCTTGCGTTTTGCAGGTTTTATTTTTGCAGATCCTCAATTAAAACAATCGATGCTAAAAATTACCAAAAGTAAGTTTAAGTGGAAGGGGTTTGTAAGAGGTTTTGCAGGAAGAATGCAAGAGGAAGCTGTAAAAAACAATCTAGTCCCTTATATTGAAGGCTTTTCAGAAATGTTGAATGTGGATTCTGAAGTTGTGACTAATTATGTAGAAAATCAAGATTGGGAAGGTCTTCTTAGATTTCTTTGTAGTTGACGATATATTCTAAAAAATT
>JABDCQ010000029.1 GCA_013288075.1 Chlamydiota bacterium
GCTAAGTCTTGCTTGCTTAAGTCTTAGCCAAGAATTAACCACAGAGACAAGAAACCACAGAGGAAGAGAGAGAGAGGAAGAGAGAGAGAGGAAGAAAGAGAGAGAATTTACCCCTCTCTGTTTATTTTTCTCTTTGTTATTTTATGACGATTTCGATGCTTTTGATGGTGTCGCCCTGGGCTATTTTAGGGATGACATCCATTCCAGCAACTGTTTGTCCAAATACTGTGTACTCACCATCGAGGTAGGGAATTTTTTCTATGGCGATGTAAAATTGCGATCCGCTTGAGCGTTTTTGAGGATTTGCTTGATCAGGAAGTCTTGCCCATGCAAGCGCTCCTTTCTCGTGTTTAAGCCCAATCTCTGCAGGAACTGTGTAGCCAGGGCCGCCTGTTCCATTCCCCTTTGGATCGCCGCCTTGAATCACAAACCCTGGAACTACGCGATGAAAAAGAAGACCGTTATAAAATCCGCCTTGTGCTAGCTGCATAAAGTTTGTTACAGACATAGGGGCTTTTTCTGGATAAAGCACGCAAGTGATGTCTCCTTTAGATGTATGAATGATGGCTTCATACGTTTTTCCTTTTTCAAAAGCGAAGGGTGTTTTTGGCTCAGAAAATGACATGTTTTTTTCTCCTGTTGTAGTTTGGGCGTTAGCTCCGATAGAAAGAATAGCAAAAATAGATCCATAAATGCATGCACGAAAAAAAGTCTTACTCATAGAAAGGCTCCTAAAATTAAGCCTTTTCAATTTGTGCAAAATCATAAAAAATTGCAAGATATTTTTTAGTATGCAAATCAACTTTAAAGGAAGGTTAAAATGAAAAAATTTTTACTATGTCTAGCTCTTTGTATGGCTAGTATTGCCCCTACACAATGTAGAGCTGCAGAAACAACCACACAAAAAAGCTACCAAACAATCATGCTTTACTATACATCTTCATGCCCTTATTGCCATGAAGTGACAGATTATTTGCATAGCATTCAGAAAACAGTCCCTATGAAAAATCTCAATGGAGATGCAGAAGGACAAGACGAGCTAAAAAAAGCAGGCGGACAAGTGAGCGTGCCAGCTTTAGTTGTAGATGGAAAAGCGATGTACGGATCTGATGCGATTAATGCATGGATTAAACAGCACCAAAACGAGCTAGCAGCAGAATAAGGAAAAAGCCCGAATAAAATTCGGGCTTTTAGAAACTACCATTTTTTCTCTGGTTGGTTATGGCCTGGATTTTTACGATTTGGGTCGATTTGTGGTTGTTGAGGTTGGGCAGGTTTTTGATTAGGATTATAAGAAGGTTGTTGCTCTTTTTTTCTATGCTCTTTCATGAAAATGCTCCTTTTAAGGTTTATTTACTAATAAAAGGAAATACACTTATTCCGTTTAATTAGTATTCTAACTTTAATTTAGTTAATTACGAATTAAATTAGAATTAAAATTTTAATTAATGAATCAACTAAGAGCATAACAAACTCAAAAACAAGGCTTTAAAAAAATTATCTATAAAATGAGGTTATTTCGTGGATTTACCATCTAAGTCGTCATCAAAACGCGTATTAAGCGTTTTTGTCCTAGCTATGTTAAATGTATCTATCATGGCAAGCCTACGCAACCTTCCCCTTGTAGCCGAATATGGCCTTAGCGCCGTCTCCTATTTTCTTATTGTCGCTCTTCTCTTCTTAGTCCCAAGTGCCCTTGTATCAGCTGAACTCTCAACGGGCTGGTCAAGAGGAGGCGGGGTCTATATTTGGGTAAGAGAAGCACTCGGCGACAGATGGGGCTTTTTTGCTATATGGATGCAGTGGGTGCACAACGTGAGCTGGTATCCGGTAATTCTCTCTTTTGTAGCCACAACACTCGCCTATATTGTAGATCCCAAGCTTTCGCCTTCTAAAGGATTTGTTTTAGCTGTTATCCTTGTTGGCTTTTGGGGAATGACTCTTTTAAATTATTTAGGAATTAAAACATCTAGCTGGTTTAGCACGATTGGAGTGATTTTAGGTACAATAGCGCCAGGAATATTTATTATTGTTTTAGGCATCAGCTGGTTTTCTCTTGGCCATCCGTCCCAAACGCCTTTAACTCTAGAAAGCATGCTTCCTACTTTTGAAGGGATTGGAAGTTACGTATTTCTAGGCGGCTTATTTCTTGCCTTTGCAGGACTCGAAGTGTCTTCTGCTCACGCAGCCAACGTAAAAGACCCGCAAAAGAATTTCCCGAGATCCATCATTATTGCGGCAATTATCACTTTCTTCATCTTTATGTTAGGATCTCTTTCTATTGCCATTGTTATCCCCAAAGAACAAATTAGCTTAGTTGCAGGACTTATGGATGCATTCTATGTATTTTTTAACTCCTATCATATGGCGTGGATTCTTCCTATTATTGGAGTCCTCCTTATTATTGGAGCTGTAGCTGAGGTTAATGCTTGGATTGCAGGGCCTGTAAAAGGATTATATGCTACATCGATCCACGGCAACCTCCCTCCTGTTTTTCAGAAATTAAATAAACATGGAACACCTACTAACCTCTTACTTTTTCAAGCTATTATTGTAAGTTTAGCCTCGTTTGTGTTTTTATATATGCCCAACTTAAGCAGCTCGTATTGGATTTTAAGTGCATTAAGCGCGCAAAGCTATTTGGTGATGTATGTTCTGATGTTTATCTCAGCAATACGTCTGCGCTATGTGAAGCCTCATGTTCCAAGAGCCTATAAAATTCCTTATAAACAAAAAGGGATCTGGTTTGTAGCGATTGTGGGAATGATTGGGTCTATTCTAGCTATTTTTATTAGCTTTGTTCCCCCCTCCCAAATTGTCACGGGAAGCCTTCTTTTTTACGATAGCTTTTTAGTGATTGGCCTCATTATAATGTGTGGGATTCCGCTGATTTTATATCAGTGTAAAAAACCCCACTGGTTCTTAGCAAAAAATGAGTAATATTCCTTTATCGGAGCAACTTAGACCAAAAGATTTCAAAGCCATTGCCGGACAAGAGCACCTCGTTGGAAAAGACGGGGTGCTAACGCGCCTTATTGCTAGAAAAAAGCCTGTGTCTATTCTTCTTTACGGCCCACCCGGCTGCGGGAAAACAACTTTAGCAAGACTCTACGCAAAAGCCTTTGAAGCCAAATTTATTTCCTTTAGCGCTGTAACACACGGTATTGCTGAAGTAAAAAAAGTCATTGCAGAAGCGGCTGAAGCTCCCCTCTTTAATAGACGCATCATTGTATTTGTCGATGAGATTCACAGGTTTAATAGAGCTCAGCAAGACGCCTTTTTGCCTCTTGTTGAAGATGGAAGCATTACGCTTATTGGAGCAACAACTGAAAACCCCTCTTTCTCCATTAATGCAGCGCTCTTATCACGTCTTGTTGCGATGAATCTTTCTTTTTTAAAAGAAGAAGCTTTAGAAGGTATTGTAAGCCGCTTTGAAGAGAAATACCATAAGCTTCCTTTAACAGAAGACGCAAGAGTTTCCCTTATACGCATGGCTCATGGAGATGCGCGCCATTTGCTTAATATGATTGAGCAAATAAGCGGGATTAAAGAAACCATGGACCTTCCTTTATTAGAAACGCTTATCCAAAGAAAATTTTCCCTCTACGATAAAGATAAAGAAGGCCACTATAGCCTTATTTCTGCATTGCATAAATCGGTTAGAGGCTCAGATCCGGACGCTTCTCTTTATTGGTTCTGCCGTATTTTGGAAGGAGGCGAAGACCCCAAATTCCTCGCACGCCGCATCATCCGCATGGCGTCTGAAGATATTGGCCTTGCAGATCCGGGAGCTCTTGATGTGTGCGTCAACGCTGCAAAAACCTACGAGCAATTAGGTTCACCAGAGGGCGAGCTAGCTCTTGCCGAGGCAGTTGTTTATTTAGCCCTTAGCCCTAAAAGCAATGCCATTTACGTAGCCTATGGAAAAGCAAGAGAGCTTGCTAAAAACACCTCCCACCTAAGCCCGCCCAAAATCATCATTAATGGCGTCACAGCCTTTATGAAACAAAACGGGTATGGCCAAGGCTACCAGTATGACCACGACACCCCTGATGCGTTCTCCGGGCAAAACTATTTCCCAGACGATATGGAGCGCCCTTCTTTCTACGAACCAGTAGAAAGAGGCTTTGAGCGCGAAATGAAAAAGCGCCTCGAATACTTCGCCCGCCTCCGCGAAAAACTCCAATAACACCATCGTCTCATCATCCAAAAACACAGAGGAATATTTTTTTTCTCTCTCTTTCTTCCCTCTCTCTCTTTCTTCCTCTGTGGTTTCTTGTCTCTGTGGTTAATTCTTGGCTAAGACCTAAGCAAGCAAGACTTAGCTAAAGATAAACCACAGAGACAAGAAACCACAGAGGAAGAGAGAGAGAGAAAAAATTATTCCTCTGTGTTTTAAAAGGATAGGCTTAATCAAGGGCGTGCTGGAGATTGTCTTTGAGGATGGTGGTGCGCATTAACACGTGGGCAAGGCCATTCATTGTTGTCCAAATTTTTACTTCTGGCTGCGAATCTTTCTCTTCATGGGGAATGCCTTCAAGGTTAAAATCTTCATCATCCCCTGTTTTGATTAGGTTTTGCTTTAAATTGTCGTCTTGCTGGTCACTTAATTTGTTAATTTCTGCTTTTAAAGAGAGAATGGCATCTTTTACAGTGATTACTTCTCCATTTTCTGGACTTTCTTTAAAAGTAGTATTGAAAAGAGGTTCTAAACATTCTTCAAATTCAATTTGTGGGGTCATTATTCCAACAATGAATAATCTTGAAATACTTAAATAAGCAGAGACCTCTCGATTTTTCAAATCTTCCTTAAGGGAAAGGCGAATATCTTCGGGGAACTCATCGTACACCGTTTTCACAAGCCGAGAAAAAAGGACTGCTAAAGTCATAGGGCGAGCAGGAGCTGGATTTAGCGCTTCAGGGGCTTCAGGGGCTTCTATTGGAGGAGGGTTAAGAGCTGGAGGATTTAATCCGTTAGATATTTTTTGTATAAGGGACTCAACATGTGTTAATTCTGTTCGCGCGCAAAAATTAACTAATTCAAATGACTTATTATCAAACACCAATCCTAAGAGTCCCTTATCGTAAAGAAGAGTACGCAAATAAGTTAACTGCGCAAGGTACTTTTGCCACTCCTGACGGCTCCGAATACTATTAATATTCAAATCGCTAAAGATAATATTTGTTCGTCTGCACAGAATAAGCGTCATTAAATCCGCCAATTCTTCTTGAGTGTCCACTCCTGCAATTTTTTTCCTGCGCAGGTCTTCAACTTTTTGCTCAAGCCAATCTATTATTAAAGAAGGATGTTGAATATGCCTTTCATGAAAATCCGAAGCAAACGTTCGAAATTCATCGAATAGGAAATCCCAGCCCTCTGGATTAAAATGACTTAGCTCTTGAGGCCATTGCTTTTGAGGATGTAGATCTTTTAGCTTTGTCCTTATATCGAGGTCAGCGTGTCCATATGTTACAAGATTATTATGGCGAGCCATAAAAAACATAGGAATTCCTGTTAGAACAGGAATGGCGCCTAACAAGCCTAAAATAACATCTACAAAAGCTTCAATAAGGTAATCTCCTCCATGATGTACAAAGGGGAGTGCTATAGGGAAAAAAATGATTTTAGCAATACCGTAAATTAATCTAGCAACGCCCATAAGGGAACCAATAACGGGGAGGCAAGCTAAATAACTAATAAATTTGGCTGTGCGCCTTTCTACATTGGAGTCATTAGCAATAGAGCCATCAAAGTAGTTTCCGGGATAGTTAATATGGGCATCATAGAGTTTACATAGAGGACCTGTGAGAAAGGGTATCACTTCCACAATCCCTCTACCGATATGCATAAGGCCGTTTTTGATTACTGAAGTATCACAAATGCAAAGATAACCCAACCCTAAAATGGCTTCAAGAGCTCCATAGATGATCCGGCAAACCCCTACAAGAGAGCCCACCACAAAAACATATCCTAAATTATTAACCTTCGCTCCGAAAGGAGAGACTTTGGGATTGTGGTTATCCTCTAATGGATAAAGAGTAGTGATTACACCTTCAATACAATTCATAAAACCTCATAAAATCACAGAAAGAGTAACAAAACTGTTATTAAAAGGCTTTTAAAATAAAGTACTCCAAAATATTTTTTAACTTCATGAAGGACTGGACAGCTTCTCTGCATTCTTGAATAAGGGTAACAATTTTTTCTAAAGGCGGGAGGGAAGAGAGTGATATTTTTTTTAAGTCTTCTTTGTGCTCTTCGTAAAAAAGGGCTGAGGAGGGGATATTTTCTTTTAAAAGGTGCAGGTCTCGATACCAAAGAAGGATATGCTCAAAAAGAACATCTACCTCTTGAATCCACTCAAGAGAAGATTCTTTATCTTCTTGCTCTTCTTTAAGTGCGCTAAAAGAAGCTTCTAATTGAGAAAGCGCAAAGCTGCGATCTTCCTGACTTTTTGTACTTAAAAGGGTGACTAAGAAGGCCTGCCACTCTTTAGGTTTAGACGCTAGCCTTGTGGCATTTGCAAGAGACCCTTCCGATAAAAGGGCAATTTTAGAAGCTTCTTCCGCGGATTTACTCTGATGGGATATTAACCAAGAAGCGATCTCGTTTTCTGGGACAGGGAAAAAACGGATACAGGCACATCTTGAAAAAATGGTCGGGAGTAATTGCTTAGGCTCACTGCTTAAGAGAATAATAACGCTATTTAAGGGAGGCTCTTCAAGCGTTTTTAAAAGAGCGTTGCTACTTGTTACAAGCATTCTTTCTGCTTCATGGATGATACACACTTTATAAGGCGATTCAAAGGGAGGAAGGCTCACCTCTTTGATAAGCTCTTGCATGGAGGCCATGCTATGCATCCCGCTTTTACCTTCAGGTCTGTAATGATGGATATCAGCGTGGTTTTTCTTGGTATTTTTCCCTATGAGCATAGTGGCAAACTCAAGAGCAAAAAGAGTTTTACCCACTCCGCTTGGCCCCTCTAAAAGAAGGGTGCCTGGAATCTTTTTTGTTTCAAACATCTGCAAAAGGCGCTCTTTTGCCGCCCTATTCCCTATAAGCTCTTCAAATGCCATAATCCTTTGCCCTCCTCATTAAAGAAAAAACAGAGAGAGATTTTTTTCTTCTCTCTCTTTCTTCTCTCTCTGTGTGCTCTGTGATCTCTGTGGTAAAAAATTATCGCAGAACATTGGATCTAACGTGTTAGCATATTTTTTTACCACAGAGATCACAGAGCACACAGAGAGAAGAAAGAACCCTCCTTTTCTTTTATCCTGTCCATCCTAATATCCTGTTATTTTTCTTTTTAGGTTTATGCGTATGCCCTGAAGGGGCGGCATAGAGAGCACTCTAAATGATGCCGCCTCTTCAGGGCTCAATTTTGATTATCCCCTTATCCCAGGCCTTCCGCTAAAGCTCCAACCTCTAGCTATAACATGACGGGCCTTTGGCCCTTAAGAAAATCCTCTCTTTTATTTTTCTTCATCTTTTCCCCATCCTGTATATCATGCCTATCCTGTTCATCTTGTTAATTTTTTTCTTCACCCAGGGTTGCGGTCACGCTACCCTGGGAATTTTAAAGGATGGGGGTGATGATGGCAAGAGCTTGTTTTAGGACGAGCTCTCGCTTTAGGGAGGCGTCGATGATTTTAAAACGCGTAGGCTCTTCTTTAGCTGTTTGATGGAAGGCGCCCCTAATTTTTTGGTGGAAGGCTAAAGCCTCCGATTCAATCTTGTCCATGCCAGAGCCACCCCTACTCGCTCTTTCTAGGCCAATTGCAGGGTCAATATCTAGGTAGATGGTTAGGTTTGGGATCAACTCTCCACAAGCAAAGGAGCAAAATTCCTTTACCCTCTCCCTTCCAAAGCCTCTTGCTTCTCCTTGGTAGGCAATCGTTGAGTCATTAAAGCGATCGCATAAAACAAGCTGATGCTTTTCAAGAGCAGGCAGTATAATTTCTTCTACATGCTGCGCTCTATCTGCTAGAAATAAAAAGAGTTCAGTGCGGCCACATAACTTAGCTTCTTTTTTATGCAAAAGCAAATCGCGCACTTGGCTTCCAACTTTTGTCCCTCCAGGAGCTCTTGTCTTGAAAGTAGAGACCCCCTCTTTTTTGAAGTGGGAAAAAAGGGCCTCGATAAGTGTTGTCTTACCAGCCCCCTCTCCCCCTTCAAAGGTAATGAACTTACTCGTTTGTTTCATCAACTTCTTCTGATGGCGTTTCTACTTCAAGAGTCGCCTCTTGCACTGTTTTTTCAGGAGAATCTAGGACTTCTGTAACTTCTCCTTCTTCTCCTTTTTTGTCCGTCTCAACAAACTCAATCTTTTGAACACCCACAAGAAGGTCATCGTCTTTAAGGTTTACAAGACGCACGCCTTGAGTAGATCTTCCCATAACGCGTACATCGTTCATAGAAATACGCAGCGTTTGGCCGCCATTAGACATAAGGAATACGCCGTCTTTATCGGTTACAGAAAGAGCGCCTACAACATTCCCGTTTCGATCACTTGTTATGATTGAGCGCACTCCCACACCGCCTCTATTGGTTTGACGGAAATCATCTACCATAGAGCGTTTTCCATAGCCATTTTCACAAACAACTAAAATGTTATCTTCGGGTTTAACAACTTCGCAAGAAACAATGCCATCGCCTTCTTTACGAAGGGTTGCTCCCTTAACGCCTCTTGCGACTCTTCCTACAGCTCTTACCTGATCCTGATCAAAGCGTACAGCCATTCCCATTCTTGTGAAGAGCATGATTTGCTCGCCCTCTTTTACAACGCGGGCAGCAATCACTTCATCTCCTTCATCAATGTTAATTGCATAAACACCTTTTCTTCTTTGGGAACTAAAGGCATTAAGCTCTGTCTTTTTCACAACGCCTTGTCTTGTAGCTAAAAGAATATAGCCCGGGTCTTCAAAACTTCTCACGCGAAGCACAGCTGCAATTTTCTCCCCCGATTGGATATCTTCAAGCAGATTGATTAAAGGTTTACCCTTCGTTCTTCTGCTGCCTTCTGGGATCTGCCACACTTTTAACCAATAGCATCTTCCAAAGCTTGTAAAGATAAGAAGGTGGTCGTGAGTAGAAGCTACATACACATCTTTTAATGTGTCGGCTTCTTTTTTCATTTCCATTCCAATAACGCCTTGTCCGCCTCTCCGCTGCTCACGGAAGGTGTCTATAGGCATTCTCTTTACATAATCATCTTCAGAAATCGTAATAATCACTTGCTCATCAGGAATTAAGTCCTCCATTTGGAACTCCCCTTCTGCGGCAGCGATCTTTGTTCTTCTATCTGAAATATGATGTTTTAATTGAAGAAGAGCATGAAGCTCATCTTTTATAATCCCTCTAACTAAAGCTTCACTTGCTAAAATCGCTCTATAATGAGAGATTTTTTCTAAGAGTTCTTTGTATTCATTTTCAATCTTCTCATATTCAAGCCCTGTAAGCTGATAAAGGCGTAAATCTAATACAGCATTAGCCTGGCGCTCAGATAAGCCATAAATGGCCATTAGGTCTTGCTTGGCTACGTCTCTATTAACACTTGCTCTAATTAGCTTTACAACAGCATCTAAATGATCAAGTGCCTTTAGGTAACCTTCTAAAATATGGGCTCTTGCTTCTGCTTTATTCAGCTCAAAGCGCGTTCTTCTTCTGACAACTTCAATACGGTGATCAATCCAGGCAGCAATGATCTGCTTGATATTCATGATACGGGGCAATCCCTTATCAAGAGCTAGCATATTGCAACCAAAAGTCACCTGCATATCGGTGTACTTATAAAGCTGGTTAATGGTTACATCAGGGATTTCCCCTCTTTTAAGCTCAAAAACAATACGCATCCCGTCTTTATCCGATTCGTCGCGCAAATCAGAAATACCAGAAATTTGCTTATCATTTACAAGCTCGGCAACTTTTTGAATAAGAGCTGCTTTGCTAATGCTATACGGAATCTCATCTACTACAAGGCGCTGACGATCGCCTGAGGCGTCCATATCCTCTACGCGAATAATCGCTCTTAAAAGGAGTTTGCCTCTGCCTGTATAATAAGCCTCTTTTATCCCTCTATATCCACAGATAACACCGCCTGTAGGAAAGTCAGGAGCGGGCATCACTGTCATGATCTCATCAATTGAGGTAGCAGGATTTTCAAGAACAAGCAAAGTAGCAGCAATTAACTCTCCTAAATTATGAGGAGGGATATTTGTTGCCATACCAACCGCAATTCCTGAAGAGCCGTTGGCCAGTAAATTAGGGAATTTAGCAGGAAAAACAGTGGGTTCGTTTTTTGTTTCGTCATAGTTAGCTACCATATCCACGGTATCTTTTTCGAGGTCTTCCATAAGAGACATCGAAGAGTGGGTAAGACGCGCTTCTGTATAACGCATCGCAGCTGGGGGGTCGCCATCAACTGATCCAAAGTTCCCTTGTCCATCGATAAGGGAATAGCGCATCACCCAGTACTGCGCCATACGCGCAAGCGTTGGATAAATAACGCTCTCACCATGAGGGTGGTAATCTCCTGAAGTATCACCGCAAATCTTAGCGCATTTTCTGTGTTTTGCTCCGGGCGATAGATTTAGCTGCCTCATCGCAAACATAATACGTCTTTGAGAAGGTTTTAATCCGTCGCGCACATCGGGAAGGGCACGCGAAATAATCACGGACATCGAATAGCGTAAATAGCTTTCCTTTACTTCATCTTCCACATTGCGTGGGACAATCAACTCACCATCGGTATAAGATGACATGACAACTCCTTAGATATCCAGGTTCTTAACGGAAAGGGCGTGTTTTTCGATAAATGCGCGCCTAGGCGGCACATCCTCTCCCATAAGCATTGTAAACATATGATCTGCTGCAATAGCATCAGGAAGCGTAACTTTAATTAAAGTACGCTTAGTAGGATCCATCGTGGTTTCCCAAAGCTGATCGGCGTTCATTTCACCAAGACCCTTATAACGTTGAATCTCAATGCCTTTTCTTCCATTGACGCGCATATAATCAATCCCTTCTTTAAGGGTATAGATAGGAAACTCTCTTTCTTCTTCATCGATGAAATCAAAGAGTTTACTCTCTGCTATGGTATACTGATCAATGGTTAGATCGAAATTCCCAAGCCTTGTTTTTAAGTTCGTTAACACTTCAGTTTCATAAAGCTCTAGGAACGAAAGGGCTTTTACTTTAAATAATTTCATTTCAGCTGTTTGCTCTTCTTCGGGAATAGAAGCGAGCGTATTTTGATGCTCTAAAAGCTGAGAAGCTTCGTGCTCTTTTTTAAGATTAACAAATTCCTCTTCAGAATAGACAAACTTTAAATCATCGCCAAGTTTTGCTTGGAAACGAGGAAGTCTTCCATTTTCATCTTTTGCATGTAAAAATTCTCTAAAAGGAACGCCTTTTCTTTCAATAGAAACAATGAACGTTTCTACATCCAAAATGGTGTGTAAAAGAAGCTCTACTTGCTCTTTAGCTAAATAATCTACATGCCCTGCAAGGCGCATATTCACATCGCTAATACCAAGCTTTAACAAGTATTCATCCATCTCTTTTTCGCTGTGAATATAGCGGCTCACTTTCTTCCTTGTGACTCTATATAAAGGAGGCTGAGCAATATAAATAAAATTGTTCTCAATTAACGAAATCATATGTCTATAGAAGAAGGTAAGAAGAAGCGTACGAATATGCGATCCGTCCACGTCCGCATCCGTCATAATAATGATTTTATGATAGCGCAATTTCTCTAGATTAAAATTATCAACACCAATTCCGCAACCAAAGGCCGCAATCATATTGCCAATTTCTTGGTTTTGCAACACTTTCTCAAGACGCGCTTTTTCTACGTTTAGAATTTTACCTCTGATAGGTAAAATAGCTTGGTACCTGCGATCTCTCCCTGATTTAGCAGACCCTCCCGCAGAGTCTCCCTCAACAATATAGATCTCGCAAAAGGCAGGGTTTTTCTCTTGGCAGTCGGTCAGTTTCCCGGGAAGCCGCGCGCTATCTAGGGCCGTTTTTCTAAGCGTTAGTTCACGCGCTTTTCTAGCAGCTTCTCTTGCGCTTGCCGCAATGATCGATTTTTCAGCAATAAGCTTTGCAATCTGAGGATTCTCTCCTAGAAAAACAGCAAGCTCTTCCCCTACAATTTGCTGAACAATAGAGCCCACATCATTATTTCCAAGGCGCTGTTTTGTTTGCCCTTCAAATTGGGGATTGGGGACTTTTACAGAAATAACAGCTGTTAAGCCCTCGCGCATATCATCGCCAGAAATAGAGATTTTATCGCTTTTCAATAGCTGATGCGTTTTAATATACTGGTTTAACACACGGGTAAGCGCTGTACTAAAACCGCTCACATGCGTTCCACCCTGTCTTGTAGAAATGTTATTGACGTAAGATAAGACATTTTCGGTATAGGTATCGTTCCACTGCATCGCCACTTCAAACTCTACAGGACCATCTACGCCTTCTTTTACCCCTTGAATAAGCATCGGATTGGGGAAAAGAGGTATTTTATTTTCATTTAAATAGGCAACAAAAGAAACAACGCCCCCTTCATAGCAAAAACACACTTCAGGGTGCTCTGTATCTCTTTCGTCTCTAAAGTAAATCTTGATCCCTTTATTTAAAAAGGCAAGCTCTCTTAATCTTTTAAGTAAAATGTCGTAGTCAAAAACACTCACAGTGAAGATAGAATCGTCGGATAAAAAGACAACCTTCGTCCCTCTTTTTTGTGTTTCTCCTGTAACTTGGAGCTGATGTAACGGTTTGCCCTTACTAAAATCCATCTCGTGGATTTTGCCATTATTATAAACTTCTACATGGAATTTTTTGGATAAAGCGTTAACACAAGATACCCCTACACCGTGAAGACCACCTGAAACTTTATAGGTGTTTTTATCAAATTTACCGCCCGCATGCAAGATAGTCATTACAACTTCTAAAGCTGTAACCTCTCTTCCTTGCTTAAGCGATTCTTTTTCGTGTTTTCCAATAGGAATACCGCGGCCATTATCTTCAACGCTTACGGAATTATCTTTATGCAGAGTCACAATAATTTCTGAGCAGTAGCCTGCCATTGCTTCATCTATGCAATTGTCTACAACTTCATAGACAAGCTGATGTAGACCATTACTATGCGTATCTCCGATATACATCCCCGGGCGCTCGCGCACGGCCTGAAGACCTTCTAAAACGGTAATTGAACTTGCATCGTATGCTTTTTCATCTGTCATCGTTGTCATACCTTTTCTCTATTTATCCTATGCGGAATATTATATTCCGGATTACTGCAGAAGGAAAAGATTCTTTTAGCTTATTAAGCAATCTTCCCTTTTCATTTTGAGAGAGCAAACTGTGCAAGGTGGAATTTCGCACCTTCACAGTAAGCACACCGGACACAAAAGACACAGCCTCTGTCATGGGAGCTAATTTCTCACCAATGATTTGGGGCCATGCAGCCAGAACTAAATCAGGCCTTTCTTTATATGAACCTTCAAGACCTCCCATCACCTTCGGAAGAAGGTCTTTCATCATCTTCCCAGTGGGCTCTATTCCCTGATAATTTCTTGGCGTCCTACTCATCTTTCAGACTATATTCGGAAGCAACCAAAATAGCAAGAACAGAATCCTCTTTTTTCACGCTTCTTTTCGTGCCCGTGTGCGTGCCCGTGCCGGTGCCCGAATGTGTGTGAGATTCGGGCACCGGCACGGGCACGCACACGGGCACGTTTTTAAACGAGGACGGAGACGATGCCGATGGTGATGAGGAAGAAGATGGACATCGAGAGGAAGTCGTTGATGGCGGTGATGATGGGGCCAGAGGCGATTGCCGGATCAATGCCAAGCTTTGCAAAAGTTAATGGAGAATAGACTCCTAAAACAGAGCCTGTAATGCATGCTCCAAAAAGCCCGATGCCTACAATTAAGCCCACAGTTGCAGAGCCAAGTGAAGGGTGAACAGCTCCTGAAAAATCGAGGAAATAAATAGAAATACCGCAAAGCACACCAAAGATGCATGCGCACAAAAAGCCAATCAAAATTTCTTTGAGAACAGCTTGGCCCTTGCTTCCTAAAGAAAGCCCTCCTGTTGCCATGCTTCTTACTAAAACAGTGCTTGTTTGAATCCCTATATTGCCAGACATCCCCGTAATTAAAGGAACAAAGAAAAGAGCAAACGTTAAAAGCCCCCCTTCATAGCTTTGAAGCGATGACATAACAGCCACATTCACAAGCCCTGCAAAAAGCGTCACAACAAGCCAAGGCGTTCTAGCCATAAAGCGCTTATAAGTAGGTTCGTGCTCACTCACCTTCTCTGCAGTACCGGCCATATTCGCAATGGTTTCATCGGCAATATCTTCTATTGCTTCAAGAACAGCTTCATAAGTAATCACCCCCAGTAAATGATCGTCAGAATCTACAACGGGAAGCGCTGAGATTTTATATCTCTCTACAATATCCACAACCTCTTCTCTTGTGGATTCAGGATTCACTTTATGCAAAACAGGACGCATCACCTGCTTTAAGGGTAAATGAGGAGGATTTACAATGAGGTTACGAGCGGGCACATAGCCCTGAAGCTCTCTTTCGGCGTTTGTGACAAAAATTCTACGAGTAAGATCGATCCCTGGATTATCGTGAATATAGCGCGCAGCTTCCCCTATCTTCACTTCCATTCTGAAAGAGAAAAACTCATTGGTCATAAGCCTTCCAGCCGTATTGCGTCTATGCTTCTTAATTTCTTTAATCTGGTTGGCCTTTTTAGGCTCAAGCATATCTAAAACGCGGCGCAATCTTTTTTCAGGCATATCTTCTAAAGTAGCAACGGCATCATCAGGAGCCATATTTTCAATTAATTTCTTTGCTTCTTGGTCGTCGATATGTCTAAAAATAGCCAGACGGGTATTCCCATCGGTGTTAATCATAAATTCAATTTTAGCCTGCAAATGGGGAAGATTCTCATACAAAACAGGGCGCTCATCAGAGGGAAGCCTATAAGCTGCATAAGCAAGGTCTATCGCAGAGTGCTCGCAAGCAATCTTAACAATATCATGCAGAACAACTTGGAACGTTTCTTTGTGGAAAGCACTAGTTAATTTTTCATTGAGGATATCGTCTAGATGAGAGGTTTTAGACTCCATCAGGTTTCCCGTACCATGGGAGACCTCTTCTTCAGGATTCAGCTCTTGAGGAGATTCCTCAGAATGAAGTTTCATAAAGCACCTCTCTATATTCAATACTCAAAAGTCTATTCTTAGGGAAAATATTTAGCAAGATTTTCACATCTACTAGCTTTTTAATCAATTTAAGGATAGAATTACAACTCTTCAGCAAAAATTATTTAGGAACAATACATGTCTTCAACAAAAATATTTTCCCCCAAAAAATTACGCAATATTGCCATCATTGCCCACATCGACCATGGAAAAACAACCATGCTAGATAGCCTTTTAAGGCAATCTAACGTCTTTAGAGACAACGAAAAAATCCCTGAAAGAGTGATGGATAGCAATGACCAAGAAAAAGAGCGCGGCATCACCATCTTTGCAAAACATACAAGCGTATTTTTTGAAGACTATAAAATTAATATTATCGACACCCCTGGACACTCTGACTTCTCAGGCGAAGTAGAAAGAGTTCTAGGTCTTGTTAACTGCGTCCTTCTCCTTGTCGATGCGCAAGAAGGTCCTATGCCTCAAACGCGCTTTGTTCTTTCTCAAGCACTTAAAATGGGACTTAGACCTATTGTTGTTCTTAATAAAATCGATCGTCCTCACGCTAACCCAGATAGAGCCCTCAACCTCACCTTCGACCTCTTTGTCGAGCTTGGCGCTAATGACGAACAACTAGACTTCCCTGTTGCTTACGCTTCTGGCCTAGGAGGCTTTGCAACCATAAACATCGATGATCCTCGCGTTGATATGAGACCTCTTTTTGAGCTCATCATTAAAGAAGTTCCCGCGCCTCCAGGAAGCCTTGAGCTACCGTTCCTTATGCAAGCCACCACATTAAGCTACGATGACTTCATTGGAAGACAAGCTTGCGGAAGAATTCTTGAAGGACAAATTAAAAAAGGGCAACAGATTTCTAAAGTCGATAAAGACGGCAAAGCAACGCAGCATAAAATCATTAAAATCGAAGGCTATTTTGGATTAAAGAAAATAGAGATGGAAGAAGCTGGCGTGGGAGATATCATCAGTATTTCAGGAATCCCTGAAATCACCATCGGCGACACTCTATGCGCGCCTGAACACATTGTTCAACTCCCTCCTATTACCCTTGCAGAGCCTACGCTATCTATAGAAATCTCTGTTAACAACGGTCCTTTTGTAGGCAAAGATGGTAAGCATGTTACCATGAATAAAATCCGCGAAAGACTCCAACAAGAAAGAAAAGCTAACATTTCGCTTAAAATCGAAGAAGTAGCTTCTAGAGACGATGCCGTTCGCGTTTGCGGAAGAGGAGAGCTTCACCTAGCTGTTCTTATTGAAGCGATGCGCCGCGAAGGCTTTGAGTTTGTGCTTTCCAAACCCCAAGTTATCTTAAAAGAAGTCAATGGCGAAAAACACGAACCTATGGAAGTGGCTCACGTTGAAGTGCCTCAAGATTATTCAGGAACTGTTATTGAAGAACTCTCAAGAAGAAAGGGAGAGATGCGCGCACTCAGTACAAATGAGCACAACATCACTGCTATTGAGTTCTTTATTCCTACAAGAGGACTTATGGGATATCGTAACGAATTCATGACAGTCACAAGAGGTCTTGGGATTTTAACTTCCATATTTGATTGCTATGCTCCCTTTAAAGGACTTATCCCAGGAAGAACAAAAGGCGCTCTTATTTCCATTAGCATGGGTAAAGCTACAGCTTATTCCCTCTTTGGAATCCAAGAACGTGGAACCCTCTTTGTAGGGCCTGGCGATGAAATTTACGAAGGAATGATTGTTGGCGAGCACAATAGAGACAACGACCTTATAGTGAATGTCACGAAAGGCAAACAGCTCACAAACGTGCGTGCATCCGGAAGCGATGAGAACATCATCCTCACCCCTGCTCGCAGATTCACTCTTGAGCAAGCCATCGACTTCGTCCAAGACGACGAACTCGTAGAGGTAACCCCTCACAACATCCGCCTCCGTAAGCGCCACCTTACAGAAGCCGACCGCAAGAAAAAAGGCTAAACCAAGCCTCTTAAGGGTATAGCGAAAGCTTCGCTATACCCTTAAATTCAATAGACATTTTTATTCAACCCTCTTCACTATCACATTTCTAGGCAAATCTTGCGGCAATTCCATATCTGGTGGGCAGGCAAGTGACTCTAGAGACACCATTCCTCTTGGCAATACTAACATTTCACACATGCCGCAACGAAGGATTTTTAAATATTTTAAATTGTTAGGTAATTGCTTCAACGAGCGGCACACGCCACAATTAAGATCTTCTAAGGAATCCAAATCTTCAGGCAGCTTTGTAAAATTAGATAACCAGCAATCAAGTTTCTTTAAGTTCTTTAAATTATTAGGTAATTTAACCAAGCCCGATAAACCACAACGCAGCTCTTCCAAAGAATGTAAATCTTCAGGAAGTTCCTTCAGATTGGAGCAGCTTTGAACCGATAAAAATTTCAAGAAATTCATGCCATCCGGAAGATGCGTTAATGATTCTAAAGCGCCACATGTAAGGGATTCCAATTGCCTTACTATTAAAGGAAGCGATTGAAGATCGTATTTATTTATCTCTAACTTTTTCATGTTTTTAAATTTTTCAATAAAAGAATGGATTTCCAATTCATTTTTTTCTGAAAAATCAAAATCGCGTAAATTTACGTTAATAAGATCTGGTGCTATGTGATTTAATTCTTCTTCAGTAAGGCCAAATTCATTTAAAGGTATTTTATAATTTCCCTCAATTATATCTCGTAATATGTTATAGCCCTCTTCAGGATTTTCTTTAATAAGATTTCTTACATTAAGCATCAATGTGCCATCAGCTAATCCTTCCTTACTAATAAGAAATTTGTATGAGCTAATAGAGAGATCTAAAGGAGTTTTTTTGCTGAAAGTAGGGCTCAAAGTATCTATGTATTTAAGTAATTTTTCTGCGTATTGAGAAGAAGATTTTTCAGCTTTTAAACGCAAATTATCCAAACCAGTAAAAAGCTCAGCTATTTGTCTATCATGCAAGACTACCCCATCACTAGAGCGCCCTCTAAACCAGCTCAGATTCTTGTTCAAAAATCTTCCCACTTCTTGAATGTGCGCATCATCATTAGCCGGGTTGTTCACAAGAGACCCCAATTCTGAAGCAACCCTCTTAAATGATTGCTCTACTGATTGCTCTATTGTTGCTATCTCATCATGCAGCCCCTTTACCGCCTGATCAATCCTCCCTGCCAACTCGGGATTGAGTGCTTGAACTTGAGCTCTAATGCGCAATACAATTGCTTCATCGTTAGACCCGCAAGAAACATCCTGAGCAAGGGCCTTGTGATTCTTCTCAATCTCCTTACAAACATCTTCTGCAATCTGAGAAATCTCAGCATTTCTTATCTCCCCTGCAGGCTCCTCTTCCAGCTTCGATAATTTAGCCGATGAATCCTCAAAATGCTGCCATACCTCAACATCCATTTCTTTCCCCGTCTATTCCCCTTAGAATATAACTAAAAAAATAACTTGTCAATCCTGAGACTTTAGCAGTCGAACTGTGATTTCCACCACAGCTGTAGTTAAAAGACATAGGCATTGCCACTTCTTAAGGCTCAAAGAGCCGGCTTAGTAATAGCCCAGTGCCGTAAGGCCTGGGTAAATGGCAACCCAAAAAGGAGCCACAACGTGGCGGCTTAGAACTAAGATTAATGCCGCCACGTTGTGGCTCCTTTTTGGGTTGCCATTTACCCAGGCCTTACGGCACTGGGCTATTACTAAGCCGGCTCTTTGAGCCTTAAGGATAAGCACATTCGATTTACCAAGGTAACTCTACCAAAGGTTCAAAGAGAACTTACACTAAAAGCAAAGGTGTGCTTTCGCTTTTAGTAAGCCTATGTTAACTATGACATAATATCCTTACAAAAATCCATGAGGGAAATGTAACAGACAAACCCAGCTTCGATTAATGGGTTTGTCTGTTACATTATGAACATGGTAAGATCCAAGTACTCAGCTGCGCTCAAAGCGCTATCCAAGGAACTCTCATGCATTCCACCTTACAGAAACAGGCCGCAAGAAAAAAGGCTAAGCCGAAAAACTCCGGGGTGTAGCAAAACCTTCTCTACACTCCTAAACCTGTGGATTCCGGCGAGATACTATCACATCTTGAGGCAAATCTTTCGGCAACACCATAGGAGGTGAACAGTCAAGTCTTTTTAGAGAAGTCATCCCTCTTGGCAATTCTGTAAAATTACAATCATAGCAATAAAGCTCTTTCAAGCGCTTTAAATTACCAGGTAATCCCCATAATCTTTGACATCCGTTACAACGCAGAATTTTTAAAGACCCTAAATATTCTCCGGACAATTCTGTAAAATTACAGCATACACAATCAAGTTTTTTTAATTTCTTTAAATTACTAGGTAATTGCCCCAATTCTCGGCAGTAAGAACATCCAAGAACTTCTAAAGAATCTAAGTTTCTAGGCAGCTCTGTAAAATGACAAGAACTGCAATCAAGCTTTTTTAATTTCTTTAAATTACCAGGTAATTGTTTCAATCGAGTACAATAATTACAATCAAGGATTTCCAAAGAATCTAAATCTCCAGGCAACTCTGTAAAATCACGAAAACTGCAATAAAGTTCTTTTAAAGAGCTCATGCCATCTGGTAATCGTTCTAAAGCGCTCACACAACAATTTAAAATTTTCAAAGAATCCATCCCATCCGGAAGGTGAGTCACTTCAGAACAGTGACAATCGAGTGATTCCAATTGTCTTACGATTAGAGGAAGCGATGAAAGAGTGCTTTCATTTATTTTTAAATTTTTCATACTTTCAAATCTTTCAATAAAAGCATGAATTTCCGGTTCAGTTTTTCCAGAAAAATCAAAATCTTCTAAATTTACGTGAAGAAGATGTGGTACTATATGGTTTAGCACTTCTTCTGGAACACCAAAGCTATTTAAAGGTTTTTCAGGATTGGCCTCGATAAAAGCGCGCAACATTTCATAGCCATGTTCAGGATTCTCTTCAATACACTCCCTGACATGGTTCTTCCATGTGCCATCATCAAATTCTTCCTCACTAAGAGCGAAATCATATGCGGTAATAGCGGCATCTAGAGGAAGCTTTTTGCTTAAAGTGGGGCGTAAAGAGTCTACGTATTTAAGTAATTTTTCCGCGTATTGGGAAGAAGATTTTTCAGCTTTTAAACGCAAATTATCCAAACCAGTAAAAAGCTGGGCTATTTGTCTATCATGTAAGACTACCCCATCACTAGAGCGCCCTCTAAACCAGGTCAGATTCTTGTTCAAAAATCTTCCCACTTCTTGAATATGGGCATCATCATTAGCCGGATTATTTATAAGAGACTTTAACTCCAAAGCAATTTTATCAACCGCTTGTTCTACCGATTGCTCTATTGTTGCTACGTCTTTATAAAGACCCTTTACTGCTTGATCAATTTTACCCGCTAACTCTGGATTGAGCGCTTGAACTTGAGCTTTAATGCGCAATACAATTGCTTCGTCGTTAGACCCCCGAGAAACATCCTGAGCAAGAGCCTTGTGATTCTTCTCAATCTCCTTACAAACATCTTCTGCAATCTGAGAAATCTCAGCATTTCTTATCTCCCCTGCAGGCTCTTCCTTCAACTCCGACAATTTGTTCGACAAATCCTCAAAATGCTGCCATACCTCAATGTCCATCTCTTTCCCCGTCTATTCCCCTTAGAATATGTTTTAAAAATATAACTTGTCAATCTAAAGAACTACTCCTCGGACGGCGATTTCCCTCACAGCAGTTAAAAGACATAACCATTGCCCTTTCTTAAGGCTCAAAGAGCCGACTTAATAATAGCCCAGTGCCGTAAGGCCTGGGTAACAAGCCACCCCAAAATTGAGCCACAACGTGGCGGCTTAGAGCTAAGATTAATGCCGCCACCTTGTGGCTACTTTTTGGGTTGGCTTTTACCCAGGCCTTACGGCACTGGGCTATTACTAAGTCGGCTCTTTGAGCCTTAAGAGGTTTGCTGATCACGTGTACTTTATGAGCACATTTTGAGGCAAATCTGCCGGCAATACCATACTAGGTGAACATCTAAGAACTTCCAAGGAAACCATTCCTCTTGGTAGCTCCGTAAAATTACACCCATAGCAAGTAAGCCTTTTTAAACCCTTTAAATTACCAGGTAATCCACCTAATTCTCCACATTTCGGACAAAAAAGGAGTTCTAAGGAATCTAAATTTCCAGGTAGCTCTGTAAAATGGCAATAAGAGCAATGAAGCTCTTTTAAACCCTTCAAATTACTAGGCAAGCTACCTAATTCGCTACAACTCGAACAAAAAAGATATTCTAAGGAATCTAAATTTCCAGGT
>JABDCQ010000030.1 GCA_013288075.1 Chlamydiota bacterium
GGGGTACTATAACTCATGCCGTGGAACTGGGAATTGCCTGATTGGCCAAAATTTACCTATAATTCTGATTCTTTGGGGGAACTCGAAAGACGCTTCCTCTTAGGCGTAGGTAGCTTTTGCGCTTACTTAAAAACAATTGATCAGCAGGAGTATAAACGATTTGTCGTTGAAATCCTTAGTTCGGAAGGAGTGGAAAGCGCTAAGATTGAAGGAGAAAATCTTGATAGGGAAAGTTTACAATCTTCTATTCAGAGGCACTTTGGATTAGGGACCTCTTCAAAAAAAGAAGGGAATAAAGAGGCTGGAATGGCGGATCTTCTTTATCATGTCTATGAGTTCTTTGATAAGCCTTTAACGCATGAGATGCTCTATCTTTGGCATTCTATGCTTTTTGAAGATTTGGGGAAATACCGTACGCATAAAGAACCCATGCAAATTGTTTCTAATCGCTCTAATGCGCCTCGTGTTTTCTTTGAAGCGCCTCCTTCAGAAAGAATTTTTCATGAAATGGAAAGGTTTATTAATTGGTTTAATTCCAAGAACGCATCCGGATCGATTTTAGGCAGAGCTGCTATTGCTCATGTTTATTTTGAAAGCATTCACCCCTTTGAAGATGGCAATGGAAGAATTGGCCGTGTTTTAGTGGAGAAAATTCTTTCAGAGAGTGTTCATAGACCTGTATTGATTGCTATTTCTAAAATGTTAGAAAAAAGAAAAAAGGAATATTACGCAGCGCTTGAAAAATGTAACCGTACTTTAGATGTTCAAGAGTGGGTAGAATTTTTTGCTTCTGTCATCATAGAAGCGTATGAAGAATCAATGAGTCTTCTTAATTTTTTAATTCAAAAAGCTAAGATGCTGGAATCTCTTTCTGGAAAAATCAATCCGCGCCAAACGAAAGTATTACTTAGAATGTTTGCAGAAGGCCCAAGGGGATTTAAAGGGGGCTTAAGTGCAGAAAACTATATTACTATTACAAAGGTAGCGCGAGCTACAGCTACACGTGATTTAACAGATCTCGTTGAAAAAGGCGCTTTAATAAAAACGGGCGAGCTTCGCTACACCCGCTACTCACTAAACCTAAAGTAAAGAAAACTTTAGAGGTTTTTTTTCTTCTCTCCCTCTCTTTCTTCCTCTGTGGTTTCTTCCCTCTGTGGTTTATCTTTGGCTAAACTGAGTAATCAAACGACTTAGCCAAAGATAAACCACAGAGACAAGAAACCACAGAGGAAGAAAGAAGATTAGCTGACGCCTTTGCGTTTTTCTCCCTCTCTAAGGCCTAGGTTTCCGTATCTGTGGTAGGTGATGCTATAGGAGACTTCTCTTAGGTAATGGAGAAGCTCGAAGCGGCCATTTGCTAGGGGTTTTTCTGCATCTAGGAAGGCACAAGAGGCGGAGGCTGCTTTTATAAGGCTTTCTTTGGGAGCTCCGATAAGGCGTGCTCTTTTACATGTGCCAGCCTCTACTCTTGCTTCAAAGGCATCTTCGCTCTCTTCTAGAAATGTGAAGTGAGGCATTAGGTCTTTCCACTCCTGTGGGGAAGTTTTACTAAAGCTCACCTCTAAAGGGCACTCTACGCTTAAGGCTGCTGCAAAGACTTTAAAGACATCGATTATCTTATCTTTTTCTTGGATTCTAAAAGTGATTTTTTTGTGGGGTTTATAACAAAAAAGGTTGTCTTCGCCAAGTAAAAGGGAGGGGTCATGCATTTTAGCAAAGTGTTTAGCATGGTAGGTATAGCTTTCAATGCCAGCTACCCAGTAGCCTAAATCTTCTGCGGTTAATTCCTCTCTTTTAACAAGTTTGTTAAGCCGATTTAGCTTATCGCTTGCCACATCTTTTTCGTGGGGAAGCGCTACCTGGGTAGCTTTTGCAAACTGAGCAACATAATTGGGCCCTCCCGCTTTTGAGCCTTTGCCAAAGCAGCTTTCTTTAAAACCTCCAAAAGGCTGTCTACGCACAATAGCTCCTGTTGTGCCTCTATTTACGTAGCAATTACCAGCTTCTATATTTTCCATCCAATATTTCTGCTCTCTTGCATCAAGGGCATGAATTCCCGAGGTTAGGCCATAGCGTGTGCCATTAGCAAGCTCTACAGCTTCCCCTAAATTCTTGGCGCGCATAACTCCTAAAACAGGCCCGAAAAGCTCGGTTTGGTGCATAAAGCTATCTTTTTTTACGCCCCACTTTATTCCGGGCGACCACAGGTTAGGATTGTCTTTATTTTGCTTAGGTTCAAGGAGCCAAAACTCTCCTCTATCAAGAGTTGTAAGGCCTCTTAAAAGATCTTCTGAAGGCTCTCTTATAAGAGGGGTAACTTTAGAGGACAGATCCCACGCTGAGCCCACGGTTAAGCTTATAGCAGCATCTCTTAGGTGCTTTTTGAAGTTAGGGTCATCATACACTTCAGCTTCAAGAATTGCCAAACTAGCGGCGCTACATTTTTGTCCAGAGTGGCCAAAGGCTGATTGAATAAGATCTTTAATTGCTTGGTCTCTATCGGATGAGGCTGTAATAATAAGAGCATTTTTCCCCCCTGTTTCAGCAGAAAGATCAAGCCCAGGCCTTAATTTGGAGAAAAGAAGAGCGGTAGAGGTGGCACCTGTTAAGATCACCGCATTTAACCTAGGGTCTTGAATAAGGAGACTTCCTTCTTTTTCATCTTCGCAATTGATAAATTGTAACACATCTTTTGGAATGCCAGCTTCCCAAAGCGCATTTACAAGAATCCAGCCGGAAAGAACGGCTTCAGGGGCAGGTTTAAAGATGACGGCATTTCCAGCTGCCAAAGCTCCAAAAATTCCCCCAGCTGGAATAGCTACAGGGAAATTCCAAGGAGGAGCAACAAGGATTGTTCCTTTAGCTTCCCACTTGATATCTTTGCATCTATCCATTTTAAGAATGCTTTTTGCATAGTAAAAGGCAAAGTCAATAGCTTCAGAAACTTCTGGATCGCCTTCTAAAAGAGCCTTTCCTCCATCGAGCATCATAACGCCTATTAAATCGTCTCTTTTTTCATGTAATTTGTTTGCCGCTTTATGAATATAAAGAGCGCGCTCTTCAGCAGATTTTGCGCTCCAAGTAGAACCGCTTACTTTTGCTATATTTAAAGCCTCATCAATTTGGTCCCATGTCGCCATAGAGTAGCTATAAAGAGGTTCTTTTGGGTAAGAGGGATCAAAGCCTTTGCCTTTAGGCTCTTTTTCTTCAATCTCTTTTCCTCCGATAACAAGAGGAATAGGAGCCACTTTCTTGTTATGCCATTTGTCTTTAATGGCACTTCCCCACATTCTATTTTGAGGAAGAGAAAAATCTGTATCAGCTTCGTTATGAAAAGAGTCTTCAAGAGAAGGTTCTTCAGAAGGGTGAAATCTATTTTGCGTGCGTCTTGGTTTATTCATTACAGCATCTACTTCATCACAACTTTTTGAGAAGAAAAGGGCTTGCCCTTTCCACTCTTCTGTACCAGGTTCTAAGGAAAAAAGATGCTTTAAGAAGTTATCCGGTCCTGTATTTTCATCAAATCTTCTAAAAAGATAAGCAACAGCTGCATGGAAATCTTTTTTTGCAACAACCGGGCAATAGAGTAAGATGTCCTTAGTGAGTTTTTGTACAGCTCTTCTTATATGATCAGCCATTCCTTCAAGCATCTCAAAGCTGACTTCATCCTTAAGATCATTTTCAGCTTTCAAGATAAGCGCATACGCAATTTCAAAAAGATTATGGGAAGCAACACCAATATGGGCTGCTTCTGCATTCTCTTTTAAAAATCCATAGTGGATCATTTTTTTATAATTTGCATCGACTTCAATTTTTGCTGTGTAAGGAGCTTGTTTCCATCCTCTAATGCTAGATTCCACTTGCTCCATGGCTAAATTAGCCCCTTTAACAATGCGGATTTTAATGGGAGCATGTCCTTTTTTTACGCGCTCTTTAGCCCAATGCGTTAACTCTTTTTGGATTTCAAAAGAGTCGGGAATATACGCTTGAAGTACAATCCCTGCAGGCAAGTTTTCAAATTCTTTTTCCTCTAATACTTCTTTAAAAATCTCTTTTGTAAGAATTAAATCTCTATACTCTTCCATATCCAAATTAATAAATTTAGGAACGCTGTTTCCTTTTTTATCAACTGTAGGATGTTTAATAGCTGCTCTATAAAGCATGCGCAGTCTTTCTGCAATAAGATGGGAGGTTTTTTCCCATCCTAAAAGATGGATCTGACTAAAGATGGCAGAGATTTTAATAGAGACGTATTCGATTTCCTCTTTTTCAAGATCGACAAGATACTCATTAACTCTTTCTTCAGCTTCCTTTTCGGCAAGAATAGCTTCTCCTAAATGATTGAGATTAATTCTTACGCCTTGAGCTTTTCTCTTTCTAATATGCGCTAAAAGAGGGCCTTTTTTTGCGGGTAAAATAAGGCTTGATGCTTCTTTTCGAATCATGAAGGATAAAAGAGGGACAAATAGAGCGAGTGCTGTGATGGGTAAATTTTTAAAAAAATAAAAAGCCATCCTTTTAGGAAAAGAAAGATAGGAAGGGACACCTAATTGTTCTAAAAGAAAAATAAGTTGGTTAGCAATTCTTCTTTTTTTTCTGCTTCTAAAGCATTCATCCATCATGCTTGTTGTAAAGCATTTTCCTATAGGGTCATGCATCATCTTGGCAAGCTGCTTCTCTTGTCTTTTTTCTTTAGAAGTCTGAATTCTTTTAGCTTCTTTTAAGATGTTTTGGGCAAGCTCTATAGTGGCCTTTTTTCTTTCTTCACCACTTAAGGGTTTGCCTAAGACATCAGCCAAAATAGCTTCTGATTCCTCAATATAGGGGGATGAAAATTCCTCTTGCATAAGTTATTGCCTTTCGTGCTTTACCTTTTCATAACATACTGTTTATTATTGTAAAATTTTTTTATATTGATTTTTCAATTCGGGTTTCTTATTCTGGAGTTATGAAAATCTTGCCTATCCTCCTTTTCTTTCTCTCTCATACGCTCTTTCTTTTTTCCTCTATCGATCTTGGCGTTGATCTTTTTTTTCAAGACGGACATTTAGAGGCTCTTAAAGGAAAGCGCGTAGGCTTAATCACTAATCACACAGGCGTTGATAAACGCTTACGCAGAACAGCTTCTCTTTTGAAAGAACATGAAAAAGATTATTCTTTTGTAGCTCTTTTTGCTCCGGAGCATGGGATCAATGGAGTGGCTTACGCTAGTGAAAAAGTAGAGGGAGAAAAATCTGTTTTAGGATTGCCCGTTCATAGTTTACATGGAAAAACAAGGCGTCCTACAGAAGAGATGTTAAAAGGAATAGATGTCCTGATTTATGATATACAAGATATAGGAGTGCGCTCTTTTACTTATATATCAACCCTTTTTTATGTGATGGAAGAGGCGGTGAAAAAAAATATTGAAGTGATTGTTCTTGATCGCCCAAATCCCATTGATGGATTGCTCGTTGATGGACCTATGATGGAAGAGAAGTGGCGCTCCTTTATTGGGTATGCTAATGTGCCTTATTGCCATGGAATGACAGCTGGTGAGCTGGCTCTTTTTTTTAATACCGAATACAAAATTAAGTGTAAGTTAAAAGTTGTTAAGATGCGCGGCTGGAAAAGAGCGATGAGCTTTAAGGATACAGGATTATATTGGGTGCCTCCAAGCCCTCACATGCCAGAGGCTGATACACCTCTTTTTTATGCGACAACAGGAATTATTGGGCAGCTTAGCGTTGTCAATATTGGAGTGGGGTATACGCTTCCTTTCAAGCTTATAGGAGCTCCTTGGATCAATGGGAAAGAGCTTGCTTTAAAGCTCAATGAGCAGAAACTTCCAGGTGTGCATTTTGTTCCTTTTTATTACCGCCCTTTTTATGGAATGTTTAAGGCAGAGGATTGCGAGGGAGTGATGATTGTCGCGACTAATTCCGAGACATTTCGTCCTCTTTCTGTGCAGTACATGATTATTGGGATTCTTAAAACCCTCTATCCTAAAAAAATGGAGCCCAAAATTAAATCAATTAGTTCTAATGCAAAAAATCTTTTTGCTAAAGCTAATGGCAGTGAAATCATCTACTCCCTTCTAGAAACAGAAAAATATCCCGCTTGGAAAATGATCGCCCACCAAAAAGAAGAGCGCGAAGCCTTCCTCATCAAACGCCAAAAGTATTTGCTCTACTAAAGCAGGGATTCCTTTCCTATCTTTTCGTGCCCGTGTGCGTGCCCGTGCCCGTGCCCGATCTTTTTTTGAGTTTGGAGATTGTTCTACTCAATCCATTTTCGGGCATGGGCACGGGCACGCACACGGGCACGAAAAGAAGGAGGAGGAAACTCGAGTTCTCTTTTTTCTTGTTTTTAGCAGTCTTTTCTTGCTTGTGCTAAATCTTGACAAAAATTGGGGCGCAACATATATTTTTGCCAAATCTTACTTAAACTTGGGAGTATTTCTATGTCTATCAAAAATATTAAACCTCTTGGCAATCGCGTCCTTGTTAAACGCTCTGAAGCAAAAACGACTAAAGGAGGAATCATTCTTCCTGAAACGGCAAAAGAAAAACCTAAGCAAGGCGAAGTTCTTGCTGTAGGCCCTGGAAAAATGGATGACGAGGGTACGCTTCACCCTATGAATGTAAATGTAGGCGATCATGTTCTTTTCTCCTCTTACGCTGGAACAGAAGTGAAAACAGAAGAAGCCGGTGTGGAGTACCTCATCATGGCTGAAGATGATATCTTAGGTGTTCTAGTTTAATTTATTTTTTAAGGAGAATTTTCCATGTCAAAAATGTTACGTTTCAATGAGGATGCCCTGCGCTCTATCCTTAAAGGTGTTAAAATTTTAGCAAAAGCTGTGATTGTGACTTTAGGTCCTAAAGGGCGCAATGTTGTGATTAATAAAGGCGGCCAAGCACCTTTATCGACAAAAGATGGAGTGACAGTTGCAAAAGAAATTTGCTTAAAAGATAAGTTTGAAAACATGGGAGCGCAGCTTGTAAAAGAAGCCTCTTCTAAAACTGCAGATTTTGCAGGAGATGGCACAACAACAGCCATTGTTTTAGCAGAAGCTATTTTAAGCGCCGGCGTAAAAAATGTGATTGCCGGAGCAAACCCTATGAGTGTTAAGAAGGGTATTGAAAAGGCTGTTGAAGCCATGCTTCAGGCGTTAACTGCCATGGCTACAAAGGTCAGCAAGCCCGAAGAAATTGGACAGATTGCAACAATCTCTGCTAATAACGACGCTGAAATTGGCTCTATTATCGCAGACGCCATGCAAAAAGTAGGAAAAGATGGCACAATTAGCATTGCAGAAGCAAAAGGCATAGAAACTACTTTAGAAGTTGTAGAAGGCATGCAGTTTGATAAGGGGTACACTTCGCCTTATTTTGTAACCAACGCAGAAAAAATGAGTGTTGAGCTAGATAATCCTTTTATCTTGATTGTTGATAAAAGACTTTCTTCTGCTAAAGAAATTGTTCCTATTATGGAAAAGCTTTTAGAAAGAACCGGATCTCAAAGACCTCTTCTTCTTATTGCTGATGATATTGAAGGGGAAGCTCTTGCAACGCTTGTTGTCAATAAGCTTAAAGGGGGAATGTCTCTTTGCGCAGTAAAAGCTCCTGCTTTTGGCGACAGAAAAAAAGCTCAATTACAAGATATTGCTACTTTAACAGGCGCTACAGTTGTTGCTGAAGATGTCGGTCTTTTATTAGAAGAAGTAGGACTAGAGGTTTTAGGCCAGGCCAAAAAAGTGAAAGTTACAAAAGAAGACACCACCATCATTGATGGGGCTGGAGATGCAAAGCTTGTTCAAGAAAGAGTGTGCCAGGTGCGCCAAGAGATTGCTAATTGCACATCTGATTATGAAAAAGATAAGCTTGAAGATCGTTTAGCTAAATTAGTTGGCGGGGTAGCTGTAATTAATGTAGGAGCTGCTACAGAAACTGAGCTTAAAGAGAAAAAAGCGCGCGTTGAAGATGCTCTTCATGCGACAAGAGCAGCTGCTTTAGAAGGCATAGTTCCAGGCGGCGGGGTTGCCCTTTTGCGCGCTGTAAGATGTTTAGATAGCCTAAAACTTCCAGAAGATGAAATGGTTGGGGTAGAGATTATCCGAGAGGCTGCTTTTGCGCCTGCTGCTGCCATTGCAACAAACTGCGGGAAGCAAGGGAATTTAGTTGCTGAGAAAGTCTTTGAAAAAGAAGGCGCCTTTGGCTACAACGGTTTAACTGACACCTTTAGCGATCTTATTTTAGATGGAGTCATTGACCCGGTGCTCGTAACAAAAAGCGCGCTTAAAAACGCCGCCTCTGTTTCAGGTCTCCTCATCACCATTGCAGCCATGATCACCGACAAACCCAAACCCAAATCCGCAAACCCAGCCCCCTCCATGGACGGCATGGGCGGTATGGGTGGCATGGGCGGCATGGGCATGATGTAGCCTTTTTACAAAGAGAGGGAATTTTATCTCTCTCTTTCTTTTCTCTGTGGTTTCTTCCCTCTGTGGTTTTATCTTTGGCTTCGTTTGACTACTCGGCTTAGCCAAAGATAAAACCACAGAGGGAAGAAACCACAGAGAGGGGAAAGAGAGAGGAGATTTGAGAGGTGTAACTTTTAGTAGAAAAGTGCGAAGACGAAGCCTAGCCATTCTCCTTCTTCAGCAACATGGATGAGCTTCCAGCCCCACGATGTTGTTAGCTGAAGGTATTCTTCTTTTTGGGTGTTTAATACCCCTGATGTGATGATGATCCCTTCTTTTACTTTTCCAAGAGAGGAAAAAGCTTTCCAGGCTTGTTTTTGCTCAATTGTAATCATGTTCATTAGAATTAAGGGTTCTTCCTTTCCTTTTTTTAGTTTTTCAGGCCGGGTAAATACACATTTTTTTTCTAGATTGTTTAGAAGGGCATTTTCCTTTGCGTGAGAAATGGCCTCGTCTTCAATGTCGATGCCATGCCCTTTTTGCGCCCCTAAAAGAAGAGCTGCTAAGGTTAAAATGCCGCTTCCTGATCCAATATCGATAATAAATTTATTTTTTACATAGAGTTTCATCAGATCAAGCATCAGCTTTGTTGTGGGGTGAGATAAATCCCCAAAACCTCCTCCTGGTTTTAGCTTAAGTACATGCCCATTTTCTAAATCAATATGAGCTAGACCGTCTTTAAAACCAGGAGCAAAAAGGCTCCATTGAGCTTCCCAGTCGATAGTTTGTGGAATCATAATAAAAACCCTTGATAAATAAGCTGCACTTCCCCGATGATGTAACCATCTTTTGCACCGGTAGCTCAATTGGATAGAGTACCCGGCTACGAACCGGGCGGTTAGAGGTTCAATTCCTCTCCGGTGCACACTTTTCAGGATCTAACATTATACATTTAAAGTGGTGAACATCTCAAATGATTTTAGAGAGTTTTCCTTCCGGGGTCATTGAAACCAATGTTGTGATCTTTGCCTGTCCTCAAACCAAAGAGGCGGCCATTGTTGACGCTCCCCAAGATTGCCTGGATTCTGTAAAAAAGTTTCTTGAAAACCATTCCCTCAACGTAAAAATGATTTTATTTACGCATTCTCATTGGGATCATATTGCCGACGCTGCTGCAATGAAAAAAGCATTTTCTGCCCCTATTTATATTCATAGGGAAGATGTTTCTAACCTTGAACATCCAGGCTCTGATAAACTTCCTCTTTATTTTCCAATTGAAGGTGTAGCACCTGATCATTTTCTGCAAGAAGGGGAAAAGCTAAGCCTTGGGAACCTTGAGATAGAAGTGATTCATACACCAGGTCATACACCTGGAAGTGTATGTTTCTACATTCCAAAAGAAGCTATTCTTATTTCAGGCGATACGCTTTTTCAAGGCACGATGGGACGCTTAGATTTACCTACAGGCAGACCTAGATTAATGGGCGCTTCTTTAAAAAAACTGGCTAAATTGCCTAAAACAACTAAAGTATATCCCGGACACGGAGACCCCACAACGATTGGGGATGAGATGTGGATAGCAACCTATGGAGAATAAGATGAACGGATTATTAATTGGAAAGCAGGCTCCTGAATTTAAAGAGAAAGCTGTGATTAAAGGAGAAATTGTAGAGAACTTTTCCTTAAAAGACTTTTTGGGTAAATATGTTCTTTTTTTCTTTTATCCTCTTGATTTTACCTTTGTTTGCCCTACAGAGCTTCATGCTTTCCAAGAAAGATTAAAAGAGTTTGAAGAAAGAAACGCTGTGATTGTGGCTTGTTCTGTAGACAGCTCATTTTCTCATGCAGCTTGGACAAATACTCCTAA
The DNA here is from genome assembly GCA_013288075.1 of Chlamydiota bacterium. Classification (GTDB taxonomy): domain Bacteria; phylum Chlamydiota; class Chlamydiia; order Chlamydiales; family Rhabdochlamydiaceae; genus JABDCQ01. Next base: position 10,272 of record JABDCQ010000030.1, read on the forward strand.
ATCGAAAGGCGGAATAGAAGGCGTGGAATACCCTCTTGTTGCTGACTTAAATAAACACATAGCAAGAGCCTACGGTGTTCTTAAAGAAGATGAGGGAATTGCTTACCGCGGACAATTTTTGTTAGATAAAAAAGGCATTGTGCGCCACCAGCTCATCAACGATCTTCCTATTGGCCGCTCTGTAGATGAATCCCTGCGTCTTTTAGATGCTTTAATCTACCACGAAGCCCACGGAGAGGTCTGCCCAGCCAATTGGAAAAAAGGAGAAAAGAGCATGAAACCTACATCCGCCGGCCTTAACTCCTACTTTAGTTAGTTGTAAGATACAGATGAGGGCTCTCTCTCTGCTCTCTGTCTCTGCTTTTTTCTTTAAGAGTAGTAGGAGATGAGGTCTTCGGCTGCAGGATCGGCAGCTTCTTTGAGGCTTTGGTAGATTTCGAGGGCTTCAGCTGTTAGGCCTTGCTCGAAGTAGAGAATGGCTAATCTAAATAAGACAGCTTTATTTTGATCAGTCATTTGTAAAATGGCTTCGTATTCTTTAATTTCTTCTTGTTTTTTGCCTAAATCAGAATAGATTGAGGCTAATTTAGCATGTACCCAGGGTTTTTCAGGGGCAAAGTGGGCCACAATTTTAAATTCGGTAACAGCTTTTTCAGCTGCATGGATGAAGCGCTCTTTCATTTCCTCGCTTTCGTATTCAGAGGAGATCCATTGATTATTTAGATCGGGATGAAATTTCCTAGGATCGGTATAGAGTTTTGCAAGTTCAATGTAGGCGTCTCCAAGAGCTGCATGCGTTTGCAAATCAAGAGGCTTTATTTTAACAAGTTCAATTTGTTCTTCGATGATAAGAAAAAGAAGCAACTCTTTCATTTGATACACATCTTTCCAGTGCCACCAACTACTAAATTTTTCAAACAGAGGAGAGAGAGTTTTGAATGATTTAGGTAAGGAATAGTAGGTGTACTCTTGTTTATTAAGATGATCGATAAGCTTAAGAGAGCCAAAAGCAATAAGTAAAGGATCGTCTTTACGTATAGTATTACAAGCTGCAACAAAACGGTTTCTTAATCCCATTAATTCTTCCGGCTTTTTCGCTTGGAAATAAAATAAAAGCACCGAATAGGAAAATACCGTTAAAAGAACCCCTGCAAGAGCAAAAGAAAGAAGCGAGGATTTAGTAAAAAAAGAGAAAAAAAGCACAAAAGCAATGAGCTCTAAAAAGCCAAGAGAGAAAAAGGTAATATGAAAAAGGGCGTAAGAGCGCGTGACTTTTTTAAAGTGCTCTAAGGCGCCTTTACAATGATGATCAATAGCTCCTTCTAAAAGGGCTGCTTTTTCATCCATTGTAAAACTACGATTACTATTGGGGTGTGTTGCATCTGCCATAGCTTATGGTTGTACCCAAAAGAAACAATTTTTACAAGTGGTAATTATTTGATGCTTGTTTATAATACGCAGTTATTGTTTTTAAAAATTTAGGTTTTTTATGTCTTCTGTTTCTTTTCCAAAATCATCGGAAATATACCCTCCTTGTTTTTCTTCGAGCGAGATGGAGCATGATGATGAGGCTAGCTCGAAGCCCTTTATATCGATTTCTTCAAAGGATTGGAAAAATCCAGAAGCGTTTCTAAAAAAACTTCCTCCTAAACCAGAGAAGCTTCTCAATTTTCTTGAAGGCCCATGCCCGATATGGGGACATAAAAGATGCGTAGCTAAAGACTCACATTTTGTTGTCCCTCTAATTAGGAATGTCACGATTATTGTTAATAGCTCCCCGGTTACAGAGTTCCTCGACTTGGTGAATCTTGATATACTTGACAGGGCTTCAGGTGGTTCAGGTTTGAAGTTCTCTAGTTATAAAAATGAAATTTTAAAAACTGAAAAGAATAAGCGTTATCAAGTGTTATTTGAATGGGCTGTTATGACAAGGACTGTTCTTCCAGGAACTAGAGGTATGCCTTTTAACGTACAAGAGGGAATAACAGAAGACCTTGGCTACGAAGTACCTAGTGTAATCGATGCTGCTACTTGTATTCTTTGGGAAAAGCGTTGCTCAGGCTCTGCCTTTTACAACAACAACGAGAATCTAACTTTTACGCGCTGCCGTGAAATGATTGATGACTGCTATGTGGAAGTTGGAGGAGGTTTTTCCAAGCGCGGCTTAGAGATTGACTTGTCTGTCCAGGAGGTGTTTATGACCGGTATGGCTGGCATAAAGATGTTCCAAGACCGCTTTTATTCATTAAAAGCTAAAAAGCCTCAAGCGTGTAAATAATCCTTTTTGAATTTAGTTGTGCATAGATTCTTGTAATTAAAGGAAAATATTGACATATCAAGAATTATGAACGAAGAACAAAAAAGATTAGAAACTCCTCTTGTTTGGCAGAAATGGGGGCCCTATGTAGCTGAAAGGGCTTGGGGAACTGTGCGCGAAGATTATAGCTGGAATGGAGATGCTTGGGGCGCTTTTCCTCAGCATCAAGCGGTATCGCGTGCTAATAGATGGGGAGAGGATGGCCTTGCTGGATGGTGCGATAGATACCAGGTTGTGGCTTTTTGCCCCGCTTTTTGGAATACAAAAGACCCCATTTTAAAAGAGCGCCTTTTTGGGCTTTCTAATGAGGAAGGGAACCATGGGGAAGATGTTAAGGAGTGTTACTATTACCTAGATGGAACGCCTTCTGGTTCCTATATGAAATACCTCTATAAATACCCTCAGAGTAGATATCCTTATGAGATCCTTGTAGAAGAAAATAGAAAACGAGGACAGAAAGATCCTGAGTATGAACTACTTGATACAGGAGTTTTTAAGGATAACGCCTATTTTGATATCTTTATTGAATATGCTAAAGCGTCTGAAGAAGATATTTGTATAAAGATTGAAGCGTTTAATAGAGGAAATAATTCGGCTCCTTTACATATTATTCCCCAGATTTGGTTTCGCAATCAATGGATCTGGGGAGAAAAGCCTTTAGCGCAACCTGAAATCACTAAAGGTTTTTCTGAAGAAAAGGCTGATTGCCTTGTTCTAGATGATGCAAAACTTCTTTCTCCCCCCACTCTTGCTTTTGATTATCATTTAGGGAAATTTAACTTTTATGGACCTAGAGGCGGAGAGCTTCTTTTTACAAACAATGAAACGAAGCGAGAAGAGCCGGGGTACTATAAGGATGGGTTTCATAGAGCTATTATTTACAATGAAAAGAGTGTAAATAAAGAAGGGGGAACAAAAGCGTGTTTCCATTACAGCTTCTCTGAAATTCAGCCTGGGAAATCTGCAGTTGTTTATTTAAGGCTTACAAAAGAAAAGCTAAAAGATCCCTTAGCCTCTATTGAAGGTATTATTACCGAAAGGAAAAAAGAAGCGGATGATTTTTATGCATCTATCCATCCTAAAGAAGCTTCTTTAGAGGAATGTTTAATTCAAAGGCAAGCTCTTGCCGGGATGCTTTGGAATAAACAAATTTATTTATGTGATACAGCTTCATGGCTTGATGGAGATAATCCTCTTCATCCGCCGCCCCCTAATCGGGATAAAATCCGTAATGCGCACTGGCGCCATTTAAATTCCATGCGTATTCTTTCCATGCCAGATAAATGGGAATACCCTTGGTTTGCGTCTTGGGATTTAGCTTTTCACACACTTTCTTTGGGACTTATAGATATAGAATTTGCCAAAGAGCAGCTTTGGCTTCTTCTTTTTGATCAGTTTCAACATCCTAATGGTCAAATTCCTGCTTATGAATGGGAATATTCCGAATTAAATCCTCCTGTTCAAGCATCAAGTGCTCTTCGGCTTTATAATATGCAAAAGGAAAAAACGGGAGTTGCCGATACCGAGTTTTTAGAGAGATGCTTGCATAAGCTACTTATCAATTTTGCTTGGTGGGTAAATAAAGTTGATAGCGAAGGAAAGAACGTCTTTGAAGGGGGCTTTTTAGGGTTAGATAATATTGCGATTATCGATCGTTCAGAAAAATTTCCTGGAGGCGCAAGGCTTGAGCAATCCGATGGAACGGGGTGGATGGCGATGTTTTGTCTGAATTTAATGCGCATGTGTCTTGAGCTTTCTAAAAAAAATAAGATTTACGAATCGCTTGCGACAAAATTCTTTCAGCACTTTGTATATATTGCCAATGCCATGAAAAAAGTAGAGGGGCGCAATTTCTCTCTTTGGAGTTCCAAAGATGGTTTTTTCTATGATGTGCTTGTTTATCCCGATGGGGGATTTGATAAATTCCGCATGCGCTCGTTAGTAGGGATTATTCCTTTATATGCAGTTGATATGATTACCGAAGAAGAGCTCTCAGCTTTCCCTGAATTTAAAAGAAATTTTGAATGGTTTTTACAAAAAAGACCTGCTTTGGTTAAAGATTGCGTGATGGCTTGCAAAGGGGAGCATAAAGCCTATTTACTCTCTTTAGTCACAGAAGAAAAACTTTCTCGTATTTTAAAATATGCGACAGATTCAGAAGAATTCCTCTCTCCTTTTGGCCTTCGCAGTCTTTCTAAATACCATGAGAAACATCCTTTTTTCTTTAAGGATAAAGTGATTGGTTATGAGCCAGGAGAATCTTTTTTAAAGCTTAAAGGGGGGAATTCCAACTGGAGAGGCCCTATTTGGCTGCCTACAAATTACTTATTTATTCAGTCTTTAAAACTTTTTGCTAAAGCGTTTGATGAAATTCCTCACCTCCAAGAGCTGCCTCTTTCTTTTGCAGAAAGAATTATTTCTTTATTCAAAAAGAATAAAGCTGGGGTGCGTCCTTTTCGGGGAGAAGAGTTTCCTTTTTCAGGCGACCCTTATTGGAAGGACCATCTTCTATTTTATGAGTATTTTCATGCAGAGAATGGCAAGGGACTCGGCGCCTCCCATCAGACGGGTTGGACAGGGCTTGTAGCGAATTTAATCGATGAATTTTGTGGAGATCATAAGGCATGAATTTAAAAGCTATCTTTATAGCTTCCTTAGGAGGCTTTCAGTTTGGATTTAATACGGCAGTTATTTCAGGGGCTATTTTGTTTTTTATAAAAGAATTCCCTATGAGTAAAGCTTTTGAGGGATTTGCTATAAGTATTATTCTTATTGGAGCTCTTTTAGGAGCCTCCTTTGCAGGAAAAATAGCGAATACCTGGGGAAGAAAAAAAGCCTTTTTTGTAGCGGGAATTTTATTTATCTTAGGAACTCTTTTCATCTTTTTTTCTAAAGGGAGTCATGAGTTTATTGTAGGCAGATTTATTCAAGGATTAGGAGTAGGGCTTGTCTCTGTCATTTGTCCTATGTATCTTGCAGAGATTGCTCCTGTTCACAAACGAGGATTTTATGTCAGCTTTAACCAGTTTGCCGTAGTTGTGGGAATTCTTTTTGCTTACATCGTAAACTATATATTTGCTCAAGCAGGAAGCTGGAGAATTATGTTTGGCGTAGCGTTAATTCCTGCTCTTTTACAAATTTTTGGACTATTTTTTATCCCCGAGAGTTCTGTCTGGAAGGGACCTCACCATGTGCAAGAGCCTAAATTTAGAATGAAGGAACTTTTTGCTAATTTAAATAAAAAGCTTCTTATTATTGGAGTGTTATTAAGTATTTTTCAGCAAATTACAGGATTGAATGCTGTTTTTTATTTTGCTCCCCAGATCTTTGAAAGTGCAGGGTTTGGCACGGCTGAAGGCGCTATTTTTGCCACTCTTGGAATTGGTGTTATTAATATGCTTGCTACTATCATTGTGCTTATGATCATTGACAAAGTAGGAAGAAGGTCTCTTCTTCTTATAGGATTAGCTGGAATGGCCATAAGCCTCTTTGTTTTAGCTTTAGGCTTTTTTGTAAAATTTTCTTTTGTGCACATTCTTTCTGTGATATGTCTCATGAGTTATATTGGCTTTGCAGCGATTAGCATTGCTCCAGTTGTTTGGCTAATCATCGCAGAAATTTACCCGTCGCGCACTAGAGCCCACGCTATGAGCGTTGCCACATGTGCTAACTGGCTCTCCAATTATCTTGTAGCACTCACCTTTCTTCTGCTCGTTGAGTATCTCTCCATTAGTGGCACCTTTGCCTTATTCGGCCTTCTTTCCATCATAGCCTTCCTCTTTTGCCTCAAATGGGTCCCTGAAACCAAAGGGACAACCCTCTCCTAAAAAAGAAAGAATGATAGGGATGGAGTTTTTCAGAGTTCTTTTATTTGATATTGCTGAATTAAGCTTGGATTTTCAGGAGTTAAAGCAAAGCTTATTTGGAGAGAGGATTGCTCTCCTTCTAATATAAAATATCCATGCAATTGGCTTTCCGCCTTCATATTGCTTATTGAAAGGATTTTGCCTGCCTTTGAAAAAAGAGTATTTGATTCACTTTTTAGTGAATCAAGAGAATTGTCCAAGAAGAAGTTTTTTGCAAAAATACCACTTGCTACTGCATTTTCAAAGTGAGGCAATAACTTTAATAATTCGCTTTGTCTATTTTTTAAGATCTCTGAAGGGGGTAATTGCCTAGGTTGTAATTGCGCCTCTACGAGGAGTTTATCTAATACCTTTAAGTTCACCTTGGATGCCTCCGCATAAGTAAGATTGGTGAATAGAATAACTCCTACCCCGTATTCTGGCATGATGTACCAGTTACTGCCAAAGCCGGGTAATCCTCCACTGTGGCCCACAAACACTCTTCCCAAAGAATCTCGCAGCCACTTTAGGCCATAGCCATATCCATTAACATACTTTAGATCCTCGGCCCATTTTACAAATTTCCACGGTTGATGCATCTCCCGAAGGGAACTTCTTTTAATGGGTCCTAATTCTTCCTTATTTCTTGGGGGCCAAGCGTCTTGATGTAAAGCAGCATATCGGCTAAAGGATTCGATGGAAGTAATTATTCCTCCTATGGCACCAAAAGCACCATCTTGAAGTAGAGGCTCTTCTTGCCATTTCTTTTGAGCGAAGCTATATCCGTGAGCGAGTTGATTTTCAGCAACTTGAGTAAATTCCCATGAAGAGGGCTGCATTCCTGCTGGCTGACATATGGATGTATTAATAAATTCTGCATAAGGAATTCCTGTTACTTTTTTTATAATACACCCGAGCAGCGCATATCCCAAGTTGCTATATTCAAAAGTTGTTCCCGGCGGATTAGAAAAAAGGATTCCTTTTTTTAAGAGCGCAATAAATTCTTCATCCGTTTCGTTTAATTTTCTATCAGCCCAAAGATCATCAGTTGGAAACCCAGCTGAATGGGTCAACAAATCCCTAATTGTGATGATAGATGCATCTTTAATAAACTGCTGGTTTTGCATTTCAGGAATATAGAGAGCTGCCGGATCATCTAATTTTATTTTACCTTCATCGCGAAGCTTCAAAATAGCCATAGCAATAAGGCTCTTGGTCATTGAAGCAATACGAAACATCGATTGGGCTGTAGCCGGAATTTTTTTATCAAGATCTATGAAACCACCGCTTCCTGAATGCACCAATTGCCCATCTAGCAAGATTCCATAAGCGTAGCCAGGAAAATGATTTTCCTCAGCGCATTCTTTGTACATCCTCTCAACTTCAGGAAGAACAGCTCGAATTTTTATAAGACGCTCTTTGTCTTCAAAACAAGGAGGCAAATAAGTTTGGAAGGCCATAAAATTCTAGTTTTTAAGATTAGGGTTATTAAATTCGATAGCCGAAGAGGAGGCGTGTTCCGTAGATGTTTTGAGGCTCGGAAAAAGTAAGCTTAAGGAAATAGGGCTCAAGTTGAATATCCCATCTTTTAGCACATCCTAAATGCCAAATAAGCGGAACTCCAATTTCGCCGCCCCACATGTTATTATGATCAGTGGGTTTTATTGTTTGACCTGCAAACAAATATTTAAACTTTTGCTCTGTATCTGTTGTACGAAATATTTTCCAATTTAAGCCAAGGTTGAATGAGTGACTCAATTCCAGTAAAGAGCGCATCCCTGCTGTATAGTAAACCATACTTTCATTAAAATGAAAATAATGGCTATTGTTTCCAAAAGCATAGGCTCCGATTCCTAAAAAGGGCGTTAGCATTACATCTTGGTTGGCAAATGTATATCCTAAACGAATTTCCACATTTCCAAACCCTGTATTACCTGAGTGTTGAAAATGGTTGCCTTGAGATGTTGCATGGAAGCTTTTATTGCTAATTGCTGACAAAAGATCTATTCCGGCATAAAAAGCTTTAGGCTTGAGATATTCATAGCCGGCTCTTATTCCTAAAAAACCTTTTGTACCACTCACTTTAACACTTTGAATATGAGTATTAAGATCGAATAAAAAACCTTCAGGGCCTAAATAAACATGATGAGGATGATTTTTTGAAAGGCAATACATTGATGTTTCGGAGAGATACTCACTTCCATAAATTTTAGAAAACAAAATACATACGCAAATGATTTTAAGAAATAAGTTTTTTTTCATAAAATTCTCTTTTTAATTTTTAAATATTTTGTTCTTCTTGGTTTTTCCAAGCATCGTAAGTATCTTTAATTTCTTTAGCAGATTTGCACCCTGCAGCGATGTATTTCATGACCTCAGCAGCTTCTCTGAAAAACTTTTTTATTTTTTTCCAAAAGGATTTACAATGATCAATATACGCATCTTGGCCGTAGTCAAATCTCCAATCAGAAGCATTTGAGAAGGAGCGATCTGCCAATTTAAAAGCGGGCAATACTTCTTCTGACATTTCTTCAATAAAGGAAAGTAATATTTCCCTTACTTCTTGAGAAGGAGCAATGTTAACTAATTCACGCAAAAAATTTATTACTTCTTGATAATCTGTAGAGATTAAAATATCGATTTCACCGGTCTTATCTCCGACCTCGTCATCTTCAAATTCATCGTATGCATTAATAGAAAACAACAAAGAACCAAGTGATTGCTTGCATTGTTCTTTATCTCCTATCGCATCGTAGGCGATTGTCTGACCAAAAGAAATTAAAAAAGCGATAACAGAAGCTGATTTATCTGATTTGTCTAAGAAGGCGGTAGCAGTTTGAAAATCTTCCAATGCATTTACAGGTTTGTGCATTAGTAATTGCGTATTACCAGATTCTAAATAAAACAGGCTATTAATTTCCCAACTCTTAGAGATTGGCAAAGAGTCTGATGCGAAAGCAGAAAATCCATTTGTAAGAAAAATTCCAAGTAATAATAGCTTTAACATATGGTACCAGTGTCTAAAATTATAAAATTTTTATCAGCCCAACATATTCCTATTTTCCTAATAAAGTCAATCAATATCAAAAAATGTGAGGTTTTAAAATTAAGGGGATGTTTTTTATTTGGCTTATTTAAATTTCATGCGTAAGTACCATATAGGGGGGATCTGCAAGGTATTTTTCAAAAACGTCATTTGCTTCGAAGTGTTTTGGGTGATTCATGAAAATATCTAAAGCGTTTTTATCTTTAAAAATAATTTCCACTCCTACGCTGATAATATTTTGAGGGACATATTTGCTGTCATTTGGATACAAATGATAACTAATTATACCGGGTATTTGGTTCAAAAGGGGTCTTGTTTTTTCAAGGAGAGCGAGATAGTCTACATCGCATTTTGTGAAGTGTAGAATGACGATATGTCTTATCATAAGAGTCCTTCAGTTCACTTTTTTGAGTTCTATCCATTTTTTTACTATTCCTTCAGATAAGCAAGTAGAGGAGTCAATGATTTGAAAAGATGGGCTTATTGCCTTTAGCATGACATTCAAATCAGTGCAGACAATCAGGATTGTGTCGATTCCTTCTTCGAGAAAATTTTTAGAAAGATCTTCAAAGAGACGGATTGAAGCTTCCAGAAGTGCCGATGATTTTATACTCAGGATCATTTCGTCGATTTTCTTTTGCCAAGCAGAATGTTGTATGTAGGTTAAATGAGCCTTATCCAGCCCGTTTTGATAAATCTGCGATTCAATCGTTAGACGAGTTCCTATAATGGTAATTTTTTTGGATGATTGAGGGATGTGACCAAGAGTGATGTTAACAATGTTTAATAGGGGGACTCGAATACTGCGCTCAAGCTCTTTAAAATATAAATGAGCGGTATTGCAGGGCATAGCAATAAAGGAGACGCCACAAGTTTCTAACTGTTTTAGGCCATCGCAGATAGTTTTTTCCATGAGCTTGTGATCGATCGGGCGGTCTATATAAAATGGTGTTGGCAGCGAATAGATCATCATGGGAGGGAAATCTATGTCATTTTTTGCTCCTGTTAGAGACTGGAATGAGGAGATGACTTGGTCAACGAATGGCCCAGTTGATTTTGGTCCCATTCCTGCAAGAATACCGATCATAATTCTTCTCTCATTAGAAGTTGTGCAATTTCTGCACCTAGAAATTGGATGTGGTCTTGCGGGTTATTTTGATTTTTCGGTCCTACATTGGCCATAATATAGACCATTGTATTATTCGGGAAACGCATATAGAAAGATTGTTCTCCATCTTGTGCTCCTCCTTTAGACATAAAGGAATGGCCGTTAATGGAATGATTGCCGGGATCCCATCCTCCAA
>JABDCQ010000031.1 GCA_013288075.1 Chlamydiota bacterium
GGCGATGTTAGATAACAATACACCATTGATGGGTCTAGATTTAAACTCTCATTATGGGATAGAGTTTATGACAACTACTGATGCTAAGGGAACCATAACAAACGAATTTTACGCAAGCAAGAGCATGTTGGTTGATCCTTTTATTGCAAAAAAGGCCGATTCAAAAGCTGCTATGCGCTATGCTATTATAACAGCCGTATTTGTTGCTGTTTTTGTAACTTTTCTCCTGGTAATAAACTTACAATCATCTGTTAAATCTTTGTTAGTTAATAATTTTGGAGCAGGCCTAGGAGCTAATATCGGAGTTGCTTTAGTAGTCCTAGGCTTTATATATACAGCAAAGAAGACTGTACAAAACATAAGAAGAGTTCGCAATAACTTAGCTACCTTTGATTTAAAAGTATGTAGTGCGCATGTTTATTACAATTCAAAGAAAAAAACCTTCTTCGATGCTTACAACGAGAACGGAGGCAAATTAAACGCAGCTGTGGCTAATGAGATCATCAATACTCTTGATTATGACATGAACAATAATCGTGATAATGTTGAAACTCTATATAAACATTGTGATATAGATCTCGAAGCAAGAAAAAAATATGTTGAAACAACATGGAGAGAAAGAAATCTTGATGCAGAAGGCAAAGAGCAAGAAATCACTTCTTTAATCAGAAACATCTCTGCCTGCAACTTCCAACTCTTTAAAGCCTGGGAGCTGGAGCCCTACCTCCCCCGCTAAAAAAGAATGAAGAAGAGGGTTTTCTTGAGGCTCAAAGAGCCGGCTTTGTAATAGCCCAGCGCCGTAAGGCCTGGGTAAAAATGACATAAAAATTGAGCCACAACGTGGCGACTTAGAACTAAGATCGATGGCGCCACGTTGTGGCTCTATTTGGGTGCGTCCATTCTACCCAGGCCTTACGGCACTGGGCTATTACAAAGCCGGCTCTTTGAGCCTCAAGAAAACCCTCTTCTTTTTCATCCTACTCTTCTTCTTTTTCTTCATCCTGTATATCCTGCCTTATCCTGTACATCTTGTTAATTCTTCTTCTCTTCCCTTCTTTCTTTTTTCATAATTCATCCTTCATAATTCATCCTTTTCTCTTGACGGGGCCCTAGATCTATCTTAAAGTACTAGGAACTCTAGATACAAAGTAGATGCATGGCCGAAAAAAGTGAAAAGGCGACCCCTAAAAAGTTGCGCGATGCGCGCAAAAAAGGGCAAGTTGCGAAAGCCCAAGACTTCCCCGCAGCGATTACCTTCATCGTTTCCATTTCGCTTACCATTGGAATGTCGGGATTTCTGTTCGAACATCTTTCCACTTACATGATCTCTACTTTTAAAAGCGTAGGGAGCAGTACCCTCGATTTACAAAATCGCGCAGGCGGCTATATGGCCCAGTGCATCATGGTTATTTTTACCTGCAGCCTTCCTATTATGGTCATTACAGCGCTTACAGGAGTCATTACAGGCTTTCTAGTTGTAGGGCCCACGTTTTCTATGGAGGCAATGAAGCCTGATCTTAAAAAGCTCAATCCTGTCACAAACATCAAAAATATTTTTAAGCTTAAGACCCTTTTTGAACTCGGCAAATCGGTTTTAAAAATTGGAGGAGCAGCTCTTCTTATTTATAGTGTTGTATACAATAGCGCAGGTGATATTATTGCAACAGCTGCTATGCCTGTTTTGGGAAGCGCTGTTGTCTTTAGCAATTTTTTAATTAAGGTGGTCATCCGCGTTGGTCTTTTCTTTCTTTTTGTAGCCCTTATGGACCTTGTTTTCCAAAAAAGACAGTTCGCAAAAGAAATGAAGATGGAAAAATTTGAAGTAAAACAAGAATATAGAGATACAGAGGGAGATCCTCACATTAAGGGCAAAAGAAAACAGGTTGCGCAAGAAATTGCTTACCAAGAAGGCCCCTCAGCTGTTAAAAGGGCAAGAGCGGTGATAACAAATCCGGTGCACCTAGCTATTGCCGTTGAATACGATGAAGAAAAAGAGCCGGCACCTAAAATTGTGACAATGGGACAAGGACCTGTAGCCGATATGATCATTAAAGCTGCGCAAGAGTATAATATCCCTATTATGCGGAATGTTGCTTTAGCTCATACCCTCTTTGAAAAGGGCAAAATTAGTGAATATATTCCTGAGGACACTTATCAGGCAGTAGCAGAAATTCTTAAATGGTTATCCGGTATGGAACCGGGCGCTGATTACAATGTGGAGTTATTTAAATGAAAAGTTTTATAGACAGATTGATTAAATCGATGGGAAGTCCAAGAGTGCTTGGAATCATCAATCAATCTTCCGATGTGGTTTTAGCATTCTTTATCATCATCATCATCATGATGATTATTATTCCCATATCGCCCACCTTCTTGGATAATCTCATTGCGATTAACATGACAATTTCCGTCTGTCTTTTAATGGTGGCCATTTACATTTCTAAGGCTGTAAATCTTTCGATGTTTCCTTCCCTTCTTCTTTTAACCACTCTATTTCGCCTAGGGATTGAAATTTCAGCTACAAGACAAATTCTTCTGCACGCCTACGCAGGCCACATCATTTATGCTTTCGGAAACTTTGTGGTGGGAGGAAACTTTGCTGTTGGTGCCGTCATATTCTTAATTATCACCATTGTGCAGTTTATCGTGGTGACAAAAGGTGCTGAAAGGGTAGCTGAAGTGGCCGCCCGCTTTACCTTGGATGCGATGCCGGGTAAACAAATGAGTATCGATGCTGATATGCGCAGTGGAATTATCGATTCAACCCAAGCCCGCGAAATGCGCCTTGCCCTTGCGAAAGAAAGCCAACTCTATGGAGCCATGGATGGTGCGATGAAATTCGTTAAGGGGGATGTTATTGCAGGGATTGTCATTGCTGTCATTAACATCGTTGGAGGATTAATCATCGGGATGACGATGCACGGGATGAGCGCGCTAAGAGCTGCCCAAGTGTATACCCTCCTTTCTATCGGAAGCGGCCTTGTAACCCAAATCCCTTCTCTTCTTATTTCTATGACAGCGGGTATTGTCACAACGCGCGTTTCAAGCGATAAAAAAGATTCCCACTTAGGGAAAGACATTTCTTCTCAGCTTCTTGGGCAGCCGAAAGCCATCATGATTGCCGCAGCCGTCCTTTTTGCTATGGCGTTTATTCAAGGATTTCCCTCTCTTATCTTTATTATCATCTCTCTTGTCTTAGGGGGTACAGGTTTTGTTAATTGGTATAACGACAGAAGAAAACTTAGCAAAACAATGGAAGGAATAGGGGGAACCTCTATGACAACCGATGTTGAGGGGCACTCTGTTGTAAAAGGAAGAACCGATGAATACGCTCTTACGCTACCCGTTATCTTAGAAGTAGGGAAAAATCTTTCTCTAGTCATAAAAAAAGAGAAGGGAGAGCAATCCTTTATTGAAGAGATGATCCCTAAAATGCGCCACGCTCTTTATCAAGATTTAGGGGTGAGGTTCCCAGGTGTTCACCTGCGCACAGATTCTCCTACCTTAGAAACAGATGAATACGCAATTTTACTTAGTGAAGTCCCTATTGTCAGAGGAAAGATTTTAGAAAATGCCCTTTTAACAAACGAAAATCCCGATACACTTAGACGCTATAACCTCCCTTTTACAACAACAAAAAGCTCAGCTGGGCAGCCCTCTTTATGGGTAGAAGCCAAATATCAAGACATCTTGCAAAAAGCGGGAATTAAATTCTGGAAACCGATCGATGTTGTGATCCTTCATCTTTCTTATTTTTATAGACAGCATGCAAGTGATTTTATTGGGATTCAAGAAGTGCGCGGCATTTTAGAATTTATTGAAAAGTCCTTCCCTGATCTTGTAAAAGAAGTGACCCGCCTAGTGCCATTGCAAAAGCTCACAGAAATCTTTAAACGCCTTGTTCAAGAACAAGTGTCTATTAAAGATTTAAGAACAATTTTAGAAGCCTTAAGCGAGTGGGCTCAATCCGAAAAAGACACCGTTCTTTTAACAGAATACGTGCGCTCTTCCTTGAAGCGTTATATTAGCTATAAGTACTCTCTTGGCCAGTCGATCTTATCTGTTTACCTACTCGATCCTGAAATTGAAGACATGGTAAGAGGAGCGATTAAACAAACCTCTGCAGGCTCCTACCTCGCTCTTGACCCCGATTCTGTTCAGATGATTTTACACTCCATGCGCACAACAATTACCCCAACGCCCATGGGAGGACAAACACCTGTTCTTTTAACAGCCATTGATGTACGCCGCTTTGTAAGAAAACTCATTGAAGGGGAATTCCCTGATATCGCTGTCTTATCTTACCAAGAGATTGTCCCCGAAATTAAAATCCAACCTCTTGGAAGGGTACAACTCTCTTAATTTAAACTATGTCTGATTCCCCTATTACCACTTCCGGCGCCTCTCCTATTAAACCTGGGGTCACTCCTCAAGACCAAACGGTCTATATTATGGAGCAGCTTGAAAGCGAAGAGGCTTATATGGGAACAGAGGACGCTGCCTTTAGTCCCTTTGTCTTAGCCCAGCGCGCTCAATCCTTAGAAGCAAGACGTGGCAAAAAAGCGGGAGAAGCTGAAAAAACAGAAAAAGAAGAACTCAAAATTGAACAAATAGAACAATTAGAAGCTGTAGCAGAGCGTTATGAAACAGATAATGCTGAGCTTGAATCTGCCTCTCTTCTTCTTCTAAGGACAAGACTTGCCAAGGGAGATTCTAAAAATGACATCCTCGGCAAGGTCTTAAGCATCTATGCCGATTATGCTCTTGCTGATCAAGCGATAGACTTTCTTTTAGAAACTGCAGATGCAGAGATGAAAGAGGCCATTCAAGAGGCCAAAGAAGAGATCAATACCAAATACGGAAGAGAGATAAGAGCAGGAAGAAACATTGGAGAGCAAGCTAGAGCCTTCTCTAAAGAAGGTCTTGGCAGCCCAACAGCTCTTCGCGATTTGTATAGAGACATCACAGGCAACCCCCGAGAAACAACGACCCTTTTTGATGAATTAAACGATAAATTTACCCAAGAGCAAATGGGCACTGTCATCGAGTTCCTCCTTCACTCCTTAGGAAGCGATCTAAAATCTAAAGGCCCCTCCATTCGTAAAGGAGAACTTCATAGGCTTATGACCGAAACAAGAGCCCTACAAGCCATTTTGGGCCTCTACAGGTTTTTCCAATCTAGAATGCGCCTTATTTTTAAAGGATTCCAAAGATATGGCATGGCACTCCCCTCAAGACTTACCTATATAGCCCTTGCTAAACAATTTATTAAACTTCTTCAAGACCGCTATCCTAATGTCGATAAGATTTTACAACTTGGACCAGAATTTGGGCTTGTAGACGCCCTTGACGCCCAAACTATTATCTATTCCCAATACCGAGACGGTCTTAAACAAGTAGCGCCGAGACTTTTTAGATCGGAAAAACATAAAAATGATTTATCGATGATGCTTGCCGTAGTTCTAGATAGACTCCACAAGCAAATCGAAGACCAAGAAGAAGAAAAAGAAAAAAACAAAAAAGAATAACAAAGAGAATTTTTTCTTCTCTCTTTCTTCCTCTGTGGTTTCTTGTCTCTGTGGTTTATCTTAAATGCAAGTCTTTGCGTACGCAAGTGTTAGCAAAAGATTAACCACAGAAGACTTGAAACCACAGAGGAAGAAAAGAGAGAAGAGAAGAAAAAACCTCTTTGTTAAATATTAAGATGGGTTATGGATAATTTTACGGATTTACTTAGAGAGCTTGGAGCGATTGTCAATGTTCCTTTGCATCCCGATAAACACGGGGTGTGCAAGGTGATGATCGATCGAAAATTTTCTATTCAGATCGAATATGATCCTATGAAAAATAGACTTCTTTTTCTTTCTTTCATTACAGAAATTCCTCCAGGAAAATTCCGCGAAAATGTGTTAAAAGAAGCGCTTAAAGCTAATGGAGTTTTCCCCCGAACAGGAACGCTTGGGCTTGCAGAGAGAACCAATCAGCTCACTTTGCATGATTATTACTACTTAATTGAAGTAAAAGCCGATAAACTAGCAGATTATCTCACCTCTTTTATTGAAAAAGTCAATTTTTGGAAAACACAGATTGAAAGTGGAAACGTTCCCTCTGTAGTAACTACTTCCTCAAAAAACCGTCCACCTCCCTTTCTAAAATTATGAATAAACCTACACAAAAAGCCTGGGATCTTATTGGAGAATACTCCCACTTTGGGATCAATCTCTCTTTAGCAAGTTTAAGATCTGCTAATAGCTGCGGAATTGGAGAATTCTTTGATTTGATTCCTTTAATTGAGTGGTGCGAAAAACTTCAATTTGATGTCATTCAACTGCTTCCCTTAAATGATTCAGGCAAAGACCCTAGTCCCTATAACGCCCTTTCTTCTTGCGCACTTAACCCTGTCTATCTTTCTTTGCACGCCCTTCCCCATTTAAGCGAAGAGCTTAAAACAAAATTAACAGCTTTTAGAGAGCTCAATAATACGCCAAGAGTCGAGTATAAAAAGGTCTACGAAGAAAAGCATGTTTGGCTATACACCTATTTTATTGAGACAAAAGAAATTTGGGAAAAAACGCAAGAATTTCTAACCTTTATAAAGGATAATCCTTGGACAGTCTCTTACGCTCTTTTTAAAATCCTTAAAGTAGAGCTTTTAGAAGTTAACTGGGAGCATTGGCCGGATCACTTAAAAAACCTTAGCCCCAAAGAAGAAAAAGAACTAGAGGCTACCTATTCCCTTCGCATTACTTTCCATCAACTTTTGCAATATCTTCTATTCAATCAGCTCCAAACAGTCAAAAAATATGCGGGTGAGCATAAAGTATTTTTAAAAGGAGATATCCCTATTCTCATTAGCCGAGATAGTGTAGATGTCTGGCATGACAGGAGTATCTTTAATTTAGAATTTTCCGCGGGAGCTCCTCCTGATGCGTATAGTGAAGAAGGGCAATACTGGGGCTTTCCTATTTTTAGATGGGATATATTAAAACAAAATGATTATGTATGGTGGAGAGAGCGTATTGCCTATGCAAGCCATTTTTACCATATTTACCGGATCGATCATGTTGTAGGATTTTTCCGTATCTGGGCTATTCCCCTTAATCAACACAGCAAAACAGGAAAATTTATTCCTGAAGACGAAAGCGAATGGACGCCCCAAGGGAAAAAGATTTTAGAAGTGATGATCGAAAGCTCGAACATGCTTCCTATGGCAGAGGATCTTGGCATCATTCCAAAAGAGGTGCGCCCTTGCTTGGAAGAATTGGGAATTTGTGGAACAAAAGTAATACGCTGGGAAAGAAATTGGGATACCGATAAAGAGTTTATTCCTATGACAAATTACTCTCCTCTTAGTTTAACAACTCTTTCCACACACGACTCTGAGCCGCTAGCCCTTTGGTGGAAGAACCACCCGGGAGGAGCTCAAAAATATGCAGAATTAAAGCATTGGGATTATGTTCCAGATTTAAATAAAGAGATGCGCCTCACAATTTTAAAAGATGCCAATCACTCTTCAAGCTTATTTCACATTAATCTTTTACAAGAATATTTAGCCGTATTTCCCGAACTTGTATGGCCAGATCCTCGCGATGAAAGGATCAATATTCCAGGGGATCATTTACCTACTAATTGGACATACCGGATCCGTCCTTCTTTGGAAGAAATTCTTGCTCATCAAGAGCTTTTTAATACGTTAAAGGCTTTAAAATGAGAGTTCTTTTATTTCTCCTTCTCTTCTTTCAGATCCATTTAGAAAGCTCTCCGGAAGCGCTTTATAATAGTCTCGATCCCACATCCATCTCTGAAAATCTAGCTTTTTATGAACTCTATCCTCAAACACCTTCTGGGAAAAAGGCCCTCACAAGAGCATGGAATCTTCTTGCCCCTGAAGAAGAGGTGCCTTTATTAAAAACCCTCTCTTTCCCCTATTTAGATGTCAGAGGAATCATTTCTCTTGTGACGAAGCAACCTTTTCAAGAACCTATAAAGCTTCAAGATGAGCAGCTTGATTTAATAGAAAAAATCTCCTCTAAACTAGCTAATCGCTCGCTTAAAGGCTTTAATGTTTGGAAAATAGAAGACCTTATTCCTCTTCCCCCCGAAGAGATCGATTTAGGGCGCGCTCTTTTAATTTCCCAGTTAGACAGCCCAGAGGAAAAGAAGAATGAGATTAGAAATTATGAAGCGAGCCTTGACTTAATGAGCCTTCAGATTCTTGCAAGGCTCAAAAATAATGCCACAGACAAAGACAAGATTAAAGAGATCACACGCTATATCTTTCAAGAGATGCAATTTCGCTTTCCTCCCCATTCTTTGCATGCACAAGATATCGATTTATACACTTTTCTGCCTTCTGTGTTAGATAGCCGCCAAGGGGTATGTTTAGGTGTATCGATCCTCTATCTTTGCCTAGCAGAAAGACTCGGGTTAAATTTAGAGATCATCACTCCTCCTGGGCACATTTATGTGCGCTACCAAAATGGCGATGATCTGATTAACATTGAAACAACTGCAAGAGGAGTGCATCTACCCTCTGAGGTCTATCTGGGAGTCAATACAAGAAGCCTTCAAAAACGCGATATCAAAGAAGTTGTAGGCTTAGCCTTTGTCAACGAAGCCTCGGTTGCTTGGGGGAAAAACAATTACGAGAAATGTGTTACCCTCTATGAAAAAGCAGCCCTATTTTTACCAGATGACTCCCTTTTAAAGCTATTTCTAGGCTTGAATTATCTCTTTGTGGGAAAAAAAACAGAGGGCAAAGCTCTTTTAAGCCAAATCCGCCATCACACCTTTGACTACGCCATTTCAAAAGAAACGATTCCCGATGATTACCTCTCAGGAAGAGTAGATATTGAAGGCTTAAAGGCCATTTTTACCCACGTTGATGAAACAAGAGAGTCTGTGATTAAAAAACAAGAAGAGCTAAAAAACATCCTTAAAAAAACCCCTTTATTTAGAGCAGGTCTTCTTCAATACGCCGTAACCTACTTACAGCTCTCAAGAGGCAATGAAGCCAAAAAAATCCTCGAAGATTACTACTCTCTTGATAAAAAAGATGCGACAGTCGCCTACTACCTCGCCATGCTCAACATCGAGCGCTACGACTACCTAAAAGCGTGGAAATACCTCAAACAAGCAGAAAAACTCACAGCCGCAAGAGACCACGCCCCCAAACCCCTCAAAGGCATGCGCGGCTTCCTCAAACGCACCTGCCCCGACCCCTCCATTTAAATACAGGCATGAACAAGTTTTGCAAGGGTTTTTATAGTAGGATTTTTGCTTTTAAGAGTGTGATACATGGTTGAGCGAGCTAAAGAACTTTGCTTTGCAACTTCTGTTTTATTCACTGCTTCAAGATAAATGCTAATGACTTCAATGACACCTTCTGAGTCTCCTTCCTTTAAACATTCCCATACAGCACGCCCAATCAAGTCCTCATTGAGGAGTTCTTCTCTAGGATTGCTTTCTCTAATACTCGTCTCTTTTTTAAGCTTCATTGTTTTTTTACTCTTCAAACGCAACATATTTATAGAGAATTTTTTCAGCTTGCCGGATGTCTTTGTCTTGCCCATTTTTATTCCCTCCGAGTAAAAGCAAAATTTTCTTTTCCGCAATGTAGGCATAATAAATTCGCCTTCCATTTTTCCATTTTAGCTCCCATACTTCATCTTCAACATTTTTATGATCACCAAAATGACCATTATCTTGAATCAGTGAAAGACGGCCTAAAATTTGAACCTGGCTTCTAGCCGGTTGCCCATCAAGCCATTCCTCATATTCCGTGGTATTATAGATTCTATATGTTTTACTATTCATTCTTGATTGTATGATATATTGGACGTTTTTGTCAATTAATTTATAAAATTTTTCAAAAAATTTCGACTACTCTATCACATAACGAATAAAAGTATGTAAAAAATTTAATATTTTGGGTATAAAGGCTTAGCTTTGGAGGACTTTGAGGGTTTTTATGGAGAGGATTTTGTCTAGGTGCTCTTTTTGGATAAAGTAGGAGCCGGAGATTTCGAAATTTTGAAGGTGGGTAAAGTAAGAGAAGCAGGCGCCGCTAATTCGTGTTATTCTACAAAGGGTTAACTCGTTCAATGTTTTAATAGAGGATATGAATTGAAAATCTAGATCTACCGCTGTAGGAAAACTGTATAATCCCAGATCTTGAAGAGGAAGCGCGGCAAGGCATTCTAAAGCTTTAGGAGTTATCATGCCCCCATCTAAAATATGGAAATAGGTAAGAGCTTTATAAGAGGCAATATGTGTTATTCCTTCATCTGTAACTGTTGAAATAAGTTTTCCCTCTCTATAGTGCCTAAAACCAAAACCCGCGGTAAAATGGGTAAGATCTAAATCTGCCAAAGCCTTTAATCCTGCATTTGTGATGTTATTATAGGTTCCCATATTGAGTCTTTTTAAGAATTTGCAATGTAATACAAGATCGTTAATGACATCATCGCCTATTAACATTTCTCCTTGAGAAAAAGAAATTTGATTTAAATTAATAGCAGTAAGCGCCGGCATAGAAAGGGCAATGGTAACAGCCTCCCTTTGCCTTAAATGCATCCGATTTACAGGAACTTCTAATTCAAACTGCTGCTTAACCAATGCGAAAACAGCTGGATTAGAACGGATCATTTTATAAAAATCCCTATTTATCATGGCCATTTTCCCAAAAGAAAGAGTTCTTAGAAAAAGGGCAGCAGCACACTGCAAAGAAGAGGGTAAAGAATCTAAAGAAAGCTCTTCTTTTTTTTGTTTTTTATTTACTACAGAAGAAGAAGAACTAGAGTCATCAAAAGATCTTTTATTTTGAGTTGGAGCAATGCTACTCATCCCCTTCTCCTTCTAATAAAATAAGCGAAAGGAGCAAGAATACCTAAAGCACTTATGCCGGTTGCCGCCCAAAGGGCTGGATTTCCTAATTGAAAATAGGCGGCATTAAACGCCAAGGAGGCAATAGCAATGATCCCAAAAACAAGAATGGCAACAACTATAACTTTATGTGTTGTAAAAAACCGGATAGGCATCCTAGGAGGAACTTGAATAGCTTGAACAGGTTCTTGAGGCACGCTACGCTCTACAAATCGCACACCTCCCGTATTAAGCGTTATCGAAGCGCCCTTTTCAGAGTTAAAGCATTGGGGATGATATCTTTTTCCCTCTTCTAGATAAAAACAGCCATTATACGTGTTATCAGATAGGTCATCAAGCGACTCAATACAAACAGAGCAGCATCGATCCTCGCTGCGCATTTCAACAGTAAAAGCGCCCATTGCATCAGGATAGATCAAGCGCAAGCTCACTAAAATGTGGTGAAAATTACAGTCTTCAGGCAATTCCTGAATCGCTCTTCCCTGATGAAGCCTTAAAAACAGATTACGAATTTCCAGTGCAGAGCGTTTACCGCTAAGAGCTTTTAGCTCTTCATCTAGGGGAAATTTCTGGTCAAGGAACGCTACAATATAATGTTTTGCATAATCATCATTTGGATATAATTTATAAGCCGCCGCTAAAAGATCTTCTTTAGAAGGGTTTTTGGGTAACCCCTCAATATAATTTGCAGGATAATAATGAGTGACTTGGCTGCGACATGAAGGACAAGGCGCGCTACGATTTTTTTCTAACCAATCCTGTACGCAGAGAGAATGAAAGATATGCCCACAGCTCAAATAAACTTTATTAATTAATCTCTGATGGCATCCGGAGCACTCGCTCCTCGTGGTGCCTATAGAGGGCACTTGACCAATTGATGCTACTTGAGACATTTTGTCACCTTTTTCAGACAATAATAACAAAAAGCATTATATATTTTCAATACTTAGCATTTGGTTAAAAAACTGATAAAATTCATTTTTCTTGAAAAAATTTTTATATATGATATAAGGAGGAAAAACCATCGAGGAGTTATTTATGGCAAGATTACGCGCTACCACAGCGATCACTTTATGTGCAGCCTCTCTCTTTCTTTTTGCTTCTCCAAAGGCACATGCCTTAATTCTTATTGATGATTACATGAATGACTGCGAAAAAGCCCAAATAGGGGTATGCAACTTAAGTTACCAAGAGTTTATTGCTCTTGAAGACTGGATAAATAGAAATTTTGTGGCTAAAAACACACTACAGAAACCCCAAGAACTTTCTATGTCAGAAAATATTGGAGGCGGAACGCACCTTCTTTTAAGCAATGGTGTTCTTTATGAAATTAAACCAGAAGATATTAATCGCTCAGCACTTTGGATCACGCCCTTCCCTATACACGTTAACCGAACAGGCGACCCAGTGTACCCCTTTGAACTCGTAAATAAACAAACGAAAACTAAAGTAAGAGCGCGCCTTGCCTCTCCAAAGCCCCCCATGCCGATGCAAACTCAGCCGGCACTGCCTCCTATGCAAACAGAGCCGGTAGAGCCTCCTACAGCTCCTTCAAGTCCGTAAAAGATCTAGATGATTAAGGGCTTCATCGGGAGTTCCTTCACATGCGCGCATTTCCCAAAATAAGTCATTGAGGCACTCTAATTCCCCATCAGCAAGATTGGGGTACTGCTCGCTTGTCCATTCCATAAAGAAACATTCAGAATCATTGCTGGGAAAAGTTCTTGTAAACATCTCAAAAAAAGCACCTGCAATATTATAAAGATTTTCAGAGGTCCTTGTAGAGTTAAAGCCATTAGCCCAGTCAATTACCCGGATTTTTCCCTCTAAGAGGCAAGTATTACTTATTAATGCATCTCCGTGAACAATTCCTTCTTTTTCAAGTGCTTTAGCCAAAAGAAGAAATTGTCTCGTAATGTCTTTGATTACCGAAACAGGAAGTTTTTGAGACTGAACAACATCTAGTAACCTGTCCCCTGCATATTCTGTAACAATAGCCATTTGCTCAGATGTAACGGGAAAAGTCTCTATAAATTGCTGGGCACAAGGAATATGCTTTACCTTTTCTAACATCTCCACTTCATTTTCTGCATCAAGAAGCAGATCATTATCATCATTATCTTCATCTTCTTCATCTTGTACCTGAGTGATCTTAATTGCCACGTCTTTGTTTGAGTGCCTATCTAGATATAGCCCTACAAAACCTTGAGCTCCACCACCTAAAGGCATTTTCAGTTGATAATTACCGATAGTATTAGGAAGGCTATCTATAACCTCGTTAAATTCATAATAAGCTAAGCGAGAACAAGATAAATTCAAGGAAACAGACATAATTCACCTGCAATTAATTTTAAATTACTTAATTATATAGTAAATAAAAATTAATTGCAACGCTTAATTAACCCTGAAAAAACTCTTTGAATTGTTCTTGCAAGGACGCCGGAACCACCTCTTCAACTCCCGCCTTATCATACATAAGGAAGTAGGTGCAGGCGATCATGATTCCAAAAGCTGGACTAAAAAGAGTAATGAATAAAGAAAGGCCGCATACGATGGACCTTCTAACAGAAAGCCAAGAGGCCGCGATGATTTTTCTAAAAAAGGGCACGTTATTAAAGGAGAGCAAACAAAGCACCGAAGAAATCACAAGAAGAGAAATAGCATAAAAAGCCCAAACAATATCTGCTACAAAAAGGAGGAAGAAAAATAAACGCGCCGCAATCACTGAAAATACACGATCGCGCAAAGTTGAAACCTCTTCTTCATTTTTTGGAGCCTCTTGCAATGCTACTGCATCTGCCTTTGCTCCGTTTTCTTTAGAGTCGAAAATATCGTAAATCATCTGCTTATCTCTTATGCTTGACTTTGTTAATCCCATTTAGAGCAGCTATTCTATAGCCTTCTGCATAGGTTGGGTAGTTAAACACCTGATCGATAAAATAATCAACTTTGGCGTTAAAACTCATGGCCACTTGGCCAATATGAATCACTTCTGTAGCAGCTCTTCCAATAATATGAATCCCTAGTATTTCTAGAGTATCCGCATGGAAAAGTATTTTGAACATCCCCGGATCATTACCCGAAATCTGATTCCGAGCAATCTCGTAATAGTAGGCTCTTCCTATAGCGTAGTTAAAGCCTAGTTTTTTGAGTTCTTCTTCAGTATAACCACAAGACGAAATTTCGGGTATCGTATAAATTCCAATTGGATAAAAAGTAGGGAAATGGTGCGTCTTGGCGCCAAAGGCATGACGCGCTGCAAGCCTCCCCTGTTCCATACTTGTCGAAGCCAAACTAGGACCTCCAATCACATCACCTGCAGCATATATATGGGGAACAACTGTTTGAAAAAGAGCATTCACAGGAATATAGCCGCGCCTATCTACACTAATGCCCACCTTTTCAATATCTAGACTATTAACATTAGCCTCTCTTCCTAATGCATAAAGAAGCATACCAGCTTTTAAAGAAGTGCCATCCTTAAATAACACTTCCACACCATCTTCATTTTTTATAATTCTTTCCGGCTCTTGATGCCCAAGCATTTTAAGCCCTATTGTGCTTAAAGCCTTTTGAAGATGCATCCCAATTTCTTCGTCTAAAAGAGGAAGCAGCTGCCCCCTTTTATCTACAACAGTGACTTCAGTCCCTAGAGCTGCAAAAAAACTTGCGTATTCAGAACCAATAATGCCCCCGCCTAAAACAATAAGCGTTTTAGGAAGGTGGTCAATAGAAAGAAGCCGTGTAGAATCGAGCACTTTTTTCTGATCGAAAGGAACGTAAATAGGATTTCTTGGTTTAGATCCTGTAGCAATAAGAAAATATTCCGCCTTAATCTCTAGGGAATCATCTACAATAATGCGGTGAGTATCTATAAAGCGCGCATTGCCATAAATCACTTTGATGTTATTTTTTTCAAATTGATGCAACAACATTTTGCGCTGCTCTTCGAGAATCTTATTGAGCCTAAAATTCAGATCATTAATGGAGATTTTAGAAGAGAGATTTTCTTGAGCATAAAAGCTTCTTTGATAAAACCCTGTTAAATCTAAAATCGCCTCTCTAAGGGATTTTGAGGGGATTGTACCTGAATTTAAAGAGGCTCCGCCCAGGTGAGGCCCCCCTTCGATAATGATCACAGATTTGCCAAGCTTAACCGCCTGAATAGCGGCTTTTTGCCCTGCTGGACCTGAACCTATAACCACATAATCTGCGTACAACTGCTCCACAAAACCACCAGCTCAATACTAAAATTAAATTTACACATCTAAATATTCTTGTTCAATAAGAATTAAGATGGTACGATGGTCCGCATATTGCTTTTAAGGAGATTTACTATGACCAAGATATGTCAAGTCACAGGGAAAAGACCTGTTAGAGGAAAAAGCTACGCACTCCGTGGTATTGCAAAAAAGAAAAAAGGTGTGGGCCTAAAAATTACAGGAATCAAAAGACGCAGATTCCTTCCTAACTTATTTAAAAAAAGATTTTGGTATGCTGAAGAAAACCGCTTTGTAACCATTCGCCTATCTACTAGCGCAATGCGTACAATCGATAAAGCAGGTCTTAGCGCCATTATCCGTGATATGCGAAATTCCGGTGAAAAAATCTAATTATATTTTTGTAGTTGTTGCGCTTTTTTGCTTTTTCTTTGTAAAGAGTGCAACAACTCCGGAACTCCCTTCTCTAGATAAGCCCCTCATTTTTTATTCTGCCCAAGACAACCTAAAAAATGTTTTTTATTCTGCCATTAAAAAAGCTAAAAAAAGCATTAGTCTGGAAATTTACGGCCTCTCCGATATAAGCATCTTAGAACTTCTTACCGCTAAAGCTTTAGATGGCGTAGCCATTCAGGTGCATTACGATGCAGGAGCATCTAACCTTCCCGCTAAATACTTAAAACCTCCCATAGTCCTTACCCAGCATAAAGGAAAAGGCCTTATGCATAAAAAAATCCTTACCATCGATGAAAGCATGGTGTTTATCGGATCTGCAAATATGACTACCCAATCGTTAAAAATGCATGAGAACCTTGTTTTAGGAATACACAAGCAAGAGCTTGGCACCTTTTTAAATACGCATAAAAAAGAAAGCTTTACCTTTGAAATCGGGCAGCAAAAACTCCAGTTTTGGCCACTACCGGAGCCCAAGGCTTTTGACACCCTTATTTCCTTTATAAACAAGGCTGAAAAAACTATCCATGTAGCCCTTTTTACCCTCACCCACCCGCTCATCACAGACGCTCTTATTGCAGCCAAAAATAGAGGGATAAAGGTGAGGTGCGCTATTGACCACTATACAGGAGCCGGAGCTAGCAAAAAACAAGTAGAAAGACTAAAAAATGCAGGGGTTTGCCTATACCTTAGCCAAGGGATTGAACTTTTCCACCACAAATGGGCACTCATCGATAAAAAAATTCTTATTCACGGCTCTGCCAACTGGACAAAAGCAGCTTTTAAAGATAACAAGGATTGCTTTATCATTTTGGAAAATTTAGATGAAAAGCAAAAAAAATTTATGAAAAGAATCTGGAAAAAGATACAGTACACATCAGAAGAGGTGTGTATATGATTAACATTTTGTCGATAGCTCTTAATTTATTTATTTTAATGGATGCTATAGGGAACGTCCCTATTTTTTGCTCTTTACTTAAAGACATTCCCGTTAAAAAACAACGCACGATCATTTTTAGAGAACTTGTAATCGCCCTTCTCCTTATTATTTTCTTCAATTTTGTGGGAGATTTTCTATTAGATCTTTTAAAAGTATCACAAGAAGCTGTGATGATCGCAGGCTCAATCATTCTCTTTTTAATTGCGATTAAAATGATCTTTCCCGCCACAAAAGATAATGGCTATGAAAAAGCAAAACCTCTAGAAAAAGAACCCTTTGTTGTCCCCTTAGCTGTCCCTCTTGTTGCAGGACCAGCTATTTTAGCCGCCGTCATCCTATATGCCAAAAGAGAATCCGCTCTTACCATGGTATCTGCCATTGGGATAGCTTGGGGTGCTTCTACAATTATTCTTCTTGCCGGGGCTTCACTAAAAAAACTCTTAGGAGATAAAGTCCTCAGCGCCGGAGAGCGCCTTATGGGCCTTATTTTAACTCTTATTGCTGTTCAAATGTTTTTGGAAGGCCTTAAGCTTTACTCTTCCGACTTATACCTAAAATGAATATTAAGTTAGTTATCTCTTACGATGGCACAAATTACTTCGGGTGGCAAAAAACGCCTTTTGGTAAAAGCATAGAAGAAACCCTAGAAAAAGCTATAGGAATAGTCCTCCAAGAAAAAGTGTCTTTAGAAGCTGCAAGCAGAACCGATAGAGGCGTGCATGCAGAAGGGCAAGTTGTGAGGTTTTCTACCTCACAAACAATTCTAGACCTTAGAAAACTAAAAAAAAGAATTAACTCTCTTCTTCCAAAAGATATTTCTATTTTATCTATCGAAGAAAAAAGTGAGGAGTTCCACCCCACTCTTTCAACGACTGGCAAGGAATATCACTATTACATCTGTAAAGGACTTTTTCAACTTCCCCACAATAGATATTTTTCTTGGCACTTCGCATCAGATCTTTGCTTAGAAGCCATGAGAGAAGAAGCTAAAATTCTTATAGGAACACACGATTTTTCGGCTTTCTGTAACGAGCAAAAGCAAAATCCCGAAAATAAGGTCAGAACCCTTTTTTCTATAGAGATTATCCCCCTAGAAGAAAACAGGATAAAAATATCGATGAAAGGAAATCACTTTCTCTATAAAATGGTAAGGAACATTGTAGGCTCCCTTGTTTATATTGGATGCGGCAAACTTAAACCAAACTCCCTTTTAGAAATCCTTAAGAGCCAGGATAGAAAAAAGGCAGGGCTCACAGCCCCTGCAAAAGGACTCAGATTACATAAGGTATTTTATGATCTCAAGAAATGACCCTTGCTTTTGCGGAAGTGGTTTAAAATGGAAAAAATGTCACTTTCCCTTAGAAGGAAAAAGTGAAAAGGATAATTTAAAAGCTACATACCTTAAGCAATATGGCATTCTGATTAAAAATGAAAAAGAGATTCAAGGGATTAGAGCCGCCTCTAAACTTGCTGCTACCATTTTAGATAAAACATGCGCCCTTGCAAAAGCTGGAGTTACAACTAATGAGCTTAACGACTTTGCCCACCTGCTTCACCTAGAAGCCGGAGCCATTCCAGCCCCCCTTGGCTACGGAGAGCCTCCTTTTCCAAAAAGCATTTGCACCTCTCTTAACGAAGTGATCTGCCATGGCATCCCGAACAATACCCCTCTTCAAGATGGAGACATTCTTAATATCGATGTCACATGCATTTTAAATGGATACTATGGGGATCTTAGCCGCATGGTGATGATTGGAGAGGTAAGCGTTGAAAAAAAACGTGTAGTAGAAGTCTCTTACGAATGCTTAATGCGCTCTATTGCTATTTTAAAACCAGGGCTTCCCATTTTTGAAATAGGAAATGTGATTGAACAGTATGCAAGAGAGCACAATTGCTCTGTTGTCAACCAGTTTGTAGGACACGGCGTAGGCGTAGACTTTCACGAGGCGCCTCAAATCCCTCATCATTACAATAAGGTAGCCATCCCCCTAGCCCCCGGGATGACCTTCACAATAGAGCCCATGATTAATGCAGGGGTTAGAAAAGCTGTGATCGATCCTGTAGATCATTGGACAGCGCGCACAGCCGATCTGCGCCCAAGCGCGCAGTGGGAACACACCATTTTGATCACTGAAGATTCGTATGAAATATTAACCGTTTTGCCAGGCGTTGTCGCGTAAATTACAGAGAGGAAATAAAATCTCTCTCTCTTCTCTGTGGTTTCTTGTCTCTGTGGTTAATCTTTTGCTAACACCTGTGTACGCAAAGGCTTGCATTTAAGATAAACCACAGAGACAAGAAACCACAGAGAAGAGAGAGAGAAGAGAGAAAAATTTTATCTCTCTATGTTATTCTTGCGCTAAGATTATGCAACAACGCTGTTTTGCAAAGCGAGTCGATTAAAAATTGATTGAGCTTTTACTCTTATAAGAGCTGGGATAAACAATCCTAGACCCCCAGAAAATATGATACCAGCTCCACATATCTGGCTAATCAAAACAGGAACAGCTAACCCTCCAAAAGAAGCAGATGCATACACCCAAATGCCAAATCCAAGAAAAAGAACTCCAGCAACAAGCAGTACCTTATTCCATCGCATATCCGGAGCTTGTTGAACTTGTGCCTTCCTTAAAAGACTAATGCCGAATCCAGTAATGACAAGGGAACCCACAATACCAAGAGCCCCGAAAATAACTCCGAATTTAAGCCCTCCAACAATTAAAGCAACACACGCAATGAAAGCAAATATTCCTATAACAATAATTGCTCCAGCCTGGACTCTATTCGAACATGCAGAAAGAGTTGTGGCCTTGCCTTTAAGAGCAAGACTCTCGCTTTTCAGAGCAAGCCGCTCGCTTTCCAAAGATTCATAGGATGGAGGCGGAGGAAACTCAGCATATGATGGAGGCGAATCATAAATATATACTGCCATAAACACCTTCTTTTTTTAAAAAAATCTTAAACAGCCGGGGCGGGGTATAATCGCTTAGAGATAGACTGAGCTTTCATTCTCATAAGAGCTGGGATAATACACATACCGCTCCCTAGAGAGAATACCATACCAGTTAGACATACGACTTTAACCATATCAGGAACAGCTAAGCCAGATGTACATCGCCAAATAAGAATCGCAGAAAGAGCTAGCAAAGCAACCCCAACAACAAGTATCACTTTATTAAACCGCATATCTGACATTGGAACTTCTACCTTTTTTAAATGAAAAATTCCCGAGCCTATCATAAAAGGAGCGAGAATAAGACCAAAAGTTCCTGCAACAATAATGTGAGTAGGCCCTCCAAAAGCAATTGCACAAATACATAAAGTTAAAAAAGCTGTTCCAGCAATAATCATTGCTACAGCCTGGACTCTATTCGAGCATACATAAAGATTAGTCGCTTTGCGCAAAAGAGCCTCATCTAGTGGAGGAGGTGGAGGAGGCGCAGCTGGCTCAGGTAAATTTCTAGCAGGAACAACCGTTCCATCCATGCGATAGCCTACACACTCAAAAGGTACGAAAGCTCCAACTGACATAAAAACTCCTTTAATTTATTCCTTTAAGCCTACGAATTTGGTCTGAAAAGCCTCCCCTTGCGAAATGAATAGCGGAAAGAGTTCCAAGCGTAAGCA
>JABDCQ010000032.1 GCA_013288075.1 Chlamydiota bacterium
ACGAGGATGATTCCTATAAGGGAATAAAGATCGGGGAGCCTTCCCCAGAAAAACCATTCGATAAGGCCAGCAAAGATAACACCTGAATAGTTAAAAGGCGCTAAATGGGAAGCCTTTGCAAAGTGGAAGGCCTTTGTCATGGCAAAAATAGAGCCTGTAGAAAGAAGGCCTATAGCAATGATTTCTAGCCAAGCTGTTTTATCAGGCGTTTGCCAAGTATAAAGCGCAAAAGGAAATGTGAGTAGGGCGCTCAATCCAAAATAGTAAAAGAGCACTGTATGCGCTCTTTCTGTAAAAGAGAGGCGTCTTAAGGCAAGCATAGAAGTAGCAAGCGTTATCCCGGAAGCGAGGCCATATAAAGAACCCATTTCAAATAAGGCAGCTGTTGGTCTTAGAATAAAGGCAATTCCAATAAATCCTAAAATGATACTTCCCCAAAGTTTATGATTAATTTTAATACTAAAAAAAAGAGCTCCGATGAGGGGGACAAAAATAGGCCCTGTATTATTAAGAAGAGAAGCGTTGACTAAAGAGATTCTTTGTACAGCAAGAAATAAACATCCAAATCCGAGCACTCCACAGGTTGTACGCACAAAAATAAGGCCAAATTTTTCTGTTTTTAGGCTCTCTTTTCCATTTTTTTATTACCCAAGGAAGAACAAAAATAAAACTGATGAGGTTTTGGAAAAAAAGAATAGTGGGAATAGAAGCTTTTGTACTTGCACCTCTTGAAAGAGCTGCAAGAATGCTAAAGCTTATCCAAGTAAGCAAGATGAGGGAAATCCCTTTTCTTAAATTTTTATAGTGAAGAGCCACTTCTTCTTCGTGCGTTAAGGGGTCCATAGAGGGCTCTTTTTAAGGGTTTCGATAATTTGGTCTTTTTCTTCTATGGCTTCATTAACAGCCATTCTTTCTGCTTCTTTTAAAAGAAGCCCCATTTCCTTTCCGGCCTTTATCCCTTCTTTGGCAAGATCAGCTGCAGAAACAAGCGGCTTTTTTTGTTCAATGCGTAAAATGGCTTTTTGAAGAAGGTGTTTTCTTTTTAGATGTTCCTCTAAAAACGTTTCCTTATTTTCTAAGCGCACTGCAATGATCTGAAGGCAAAGATCAGAGTGGGGATGGGCATAAAATTTTGCCCATTCTATATTTTCTAGCTTATTTAGCCACACGCTTGGCATGGCAAGTAGTGTTTTTGCATGCTGTAAAAAGATGCCAAATAAACGCTCTTCTTTGGAAAATTTTAAATAGTCGCAAAATTTTTCTACTTGTTCCCCTGAGTAATTAGGAAAAAGCTCTAGAAGCTCTGCAATAGGAGGGACTCCTTTAGGAAAAGAAGGAATAGGTTTTACCCTTTTTTCAATCTCTTCTAGAGAAACGCCTTCAAGATCTTTAAAAATTGTGGGTAAAAGCTTTAGCTGATGCAAAATCACAAGGCCTGTATCGAAGTGGGCGAATTTGGCCATTTTTTTAAATTCTTGCCACACTCTTTCCATGGCAACTGCTGGCAATAGAGAGTTTGCGTGGGCAAGAATGGCTTTAATGGTATCTGGCTCAATCGGGAAGTCAAAACGTGTGGAATAGCGGATAGCGCGCATCATCCGGAGCCTATCTTCTAAAAATCTTTCGTGAGGGTTTCCAATAGCTCTTATGATTTTTTTCTCAATGTCTTTTTGCCCTTCTACATAATCTAGAATAACTTTTTTTAAGGGGTCGTAAAACATGCCATTAATGGTAAAATCTCTTCGCGTTGCATCTTCTTCGGGAGTGGCTCTTTCTATCCCTGTAGGGCGTCTGCCATCTACATAGCCGTGATCTTTACGGAAGGTAGCTACTTCAAATTGATGCCCCTCTTGGACGACAATGATAATGCCAAAAGCTACCCCTACAGGCACTGTTTTAGGAAAAAGGGCTTGCACCTCTTCTACGCTTGCGCTTGTAGCGATATCGATATCATCAGATGGTCTTTGCATAAGAAAGTCGCGTACAAAGCCTCCTGCAAAATAGGCGATGAAGCCGGCATCCTGGAGTTTTTTCACAATAGATGTAGCAATAGATAGGGTTGGCATAGAACTCTCTTTTCTATATTCTATTGAAAAAGGGGAACTAATGTCATCTATAATCCATGTTTTATCAGAACAAACAATTAACCAAATTGCTGCCGGCGAGGTTATAGAGAATCCGGCATCAGCTGTTAAGGAACTTGCGGAAAATTCTGTAGATGCAAAGGCAGAAAATATTGTTGTAGAGGTGCATGGAGGAGGCTTTGCAAGAATTTGCGTAAGCGATGATGGAACTGGAATGGGTAAGCGCGATGCTGTCTTATGTTTAGATCGCTACGCCACTTCTAAAATTCGAGAAGCAGACGATTTGTTTTCTTTAAAAACAATGGGGTTTAGAGGAGAGGCTTTAGCGTCCATTGCCTCTATTTCAAAAACCACAATCACCACCTCTTTAGAAAATGGCATTGGCGTATGCATCGAAGTGGAGGGAGGAAAACAAACAAAAATAGAGCCAGCTCCTCGAAAAAAAGGAACAACTATTGATGTACGCTCTTTATTTTATAATGTTCCTGCACGAAAGAAATTCCAAAAAAGCGCCTCTCAATCTTTTTTAGAAATTTCAAAAGTTCTGACGCAATTATCTCTTGCTTATCCTTCTAAATCTTTTAGACTCCTCGATCAGGACAAAGAAGTATTTCATTATTTAGGAAGTGAGGCATTAAGGGGGAAAGTCTCCCAGGTGTTAGGGGAGGAATTTTTCTCTTCTATGTTGGAAGTAAAGATGGAAACTTCTTCTTATAAGGTGGAAGGTTTTATTTCAAAACCTTCTCTTACAAGATTGAATAGGAAAGAGCAGTATTTGTTTATTAATAAGCGCGCTGTTGTTTCTCCTTTAATTTCAGCAAGTGTAAAAGAAGGGTATGGAACCTATATTGAGGAGAAGAGATACCCTGTATTTGTTTTACATTTAAGCGTTCCTGAGGAATTTTTGGATGTGAATGTTCATCCTCAGAAAAAAGAGGTGCGATTTGGAGAGGAAGAAAAAATTAGAGAGCTCATTAAATCGGTGATTAGAGGAGCTCTGCAGCCTAAAGATACCCCTTCTTACTCCTTTAATCCTTCTTCGGCTCCTATTTCTTATGGAGAAGTCCAAGAGTATTCGTTTAAGTTTCAAGAAACCCCTTTAGAAGAAAAAGAGCTGCCCTCTTTTCTTTTAGAAGAGCTTCCAACAGTTGTGGGAATGTACAAACATTTTCTTTTGATCGATAAAGAAAAAGAGATCCTTTTTGTCGATTTAAAACTTGCAAGAGCAAGGGTGCTTTTTGATGCGTATTTAAAAAAACAATCTCAATTCTCTACAGAAAGACTTCTCTTCCCTTTAACCTTGAAGTTTTCCTTAAAGGAAGCAGAGTGTTTAGCTTTGCGTTTAGAAGAAATAGATAAGCTAGGCATTGAAATGCACGCTATTGGACAAGGAGGCTTTATTGTAGATACGCTCCCTTCTTTTTTAGAAGAAAATGAAGTGGCAAGGTTTTTAGAGGAAATTAGCGAGATGGAAGAGCAGACATTTTTGAATATAGAGGCTATAGCCAAGCTTAAAGTAAAGTTTGCTTGCCCACATAAAAAGAGTTTTATGGTACAAGAGGGATTAGCTCTCTATCAGGAACTGATGAAGAGTTCTGATCCTTATTTAAGCCCTGAAGGGGCCCCTATTATGATCCACTTGGGAGAGCATGAAATCCACAAATTCTATTTACAAAAAAAAGAATTGAAGCTTTTCAAAAGACTTTAAAAGCCCATGATGTAGATGCCTGTATTATAGAAAAACCGATCGATCTTTTTTATTTAACAGGGCTTCATCTTTCTTTAGGCACGCTTTTTGTGCATAAAAAAGAAGCCCTTCTTTGTGTGGATGGAAGATATATAGAGGCCGCTTTAGAAAAAAGCCCGGTAGGAGCAGTTCTTAAAAAAGAAGAAACCATTCGCTCTTTTTTAAAGAAACATAAAGTATTAAAGCTTGGATTTGATGGAAAATTCACTTCTTACGAAAATTACTTACATTTCAAAAAATGGCGCCTTGCAAAACCTGTTTCCATTTCCTCTCCCTTAGAGGGGCTTCGCTTAATAAAAGAAAAAGAAGAGATAGAGGGGCTAAAAAAAAGCGCAGCTTTACTTTGGCTTGGTTTTTGCCATCTTCAAAAACATATTAAAGCCGGGATTACAGAAAAAGAGCTTGCCCGCATATTTGAAATATTTAGCCTTGAAAACGGCGCAGAAGCCCTAGCCTTTGAACCCATTATTGCCTTTGGCGCTAATAGCGCCATGCCCCATTATAGAGCAGGCAATACGCGCCTTAAAAAAGGGGATATCGTTCTTATTGATATAGGGGTTGTTTTAAACACCTATCATTCCGATATGACAAGAGTCCTTTTTTTTGGCACACCTGACCCTTCTTTAAAAAAGATGTATGAGGTGGTAAAAGAATCTCAAAAGGCGGCTCTTTTAAAGGCCAAACCTGGCAGTGATGTGAGGGAGATGGATGTGGCTGCAAGAGAGGTTATGAAAAAAGCGGGAATGGAAAACCTGTTTCTTCATAGCCTTGGGCATGGAATAGGTCTTGAAACGCATGAGCATCCCCGCATTAAGTTTGATGGCCCCTCTCTTAAGCTAAAGCGAGGCATGGTCATTACTGTAGAGCCCGGACTTTATGTAAGCGGCCTTGGGGGTGTACGTTATGAAGATACAATATGTATTACAGAAACAGGGTACAAAAATTTTTTTCCAAAACAAGAGGTCTAGATGCAATTCTTTAAAAATCTAAGTTTTAGAAAAAAAGTTTTTTTAAGTCAGCTTGTGCTTTTTATATTGTTTATAGGGCTTTTGTATCCTCTTATTGGAAGATCTGTTGGGCAAATTATTCGTAACTCTTTAGAGGAAACAACAAAAGATCTTATCCATCTTTTGCAAAAAGCTCCTGATGTAGAGGGAATGATTAAGATTCTAGATTCTCAGGAAAATGTCTCGTTTTACAGAATTAGCTTAATCAACGATAAGGAGCAGCTTCTTTATGATTCCCACTTGATGGATCATTTAGGAGAAAAATTTGTCCCGTTAACTCCTACGCAGTATGAGGAAGTGAAAGAAGCTTTACATACGGGAAGCGGGTATGCAGAGGAATACTCTCCAACTTTTTCCCAAAATCTTATTTATGTAGCAACAGCTTTTACTTTTCACGGGCAAAAATTTGTCATGCGCGCTGCATTCCCTGTTTCCCAAGTAGATGCGCTCACTCATAATTTTGAAGTAGGCTTTTTAGCTGTAGGCGGAAGCATCCTTTTGTTTTTCACCCTTATGACGTGGGTGATATTTTTCAGGATGAGTATCCCTATCCAAAGAATTATTAATGCAGTAAGACCGTTTCAGCAAAATCCGGTGGAAATACTGCCCACTATCCCTTTAGATAAGAGCCTTGGAAAAGATGATGAGTTTAATAGACTTGCACAAACGCTAAACACCCTTTCTGAAAAAGTGCGCATGCAACTTCAGGATATTACAGAAGAAAGAAATGAGAAAGAAGCCATTTTGGAATCTCTTGCAGAAGGCGTAATTGCGGTAGATGCTCATAATCTTGTGACCTACATTAATCATACAGGCACTAAGATGCTCTCTATTTCTAAAAAAGACTTACTAGGAAGCCCATTTAATCGCGTATCGTTTCCTCTTATAGAGAGATGTAAAGCTCTTTTACATAAGTGCCAAGAAGAAAAACACATCATCACCGACTCTATCTTTTTAGAAGAACCGGAAAAGCTTTATCTCGATCTGATTGCAGCTCCTAAATTAGAAGGACATGGGGCTATTGTTGTTATTCAAGATAAGTCCTCTCAGCATAAAGTTCTTGAAATGGGAAAAAGCTTTATTGCAAACGCCTCCCATGAACTGCGCACACCTATTACAATTATTCGAGGATTTGCAGAAACCCTTCAAGATATGCCTGATCTTCCAAGAGAGATGCTATCTGGCATGGTAGAAAAAATTGTGCGCAATTGCCAGCGCATGGAATCGCTTGTAAAGAATTTACTCACCCTTGCAGATATAGAAAACATTCCTGAAACGCACTTTCAGCCGACGGATCTTGTGTTTCTTTTAGATAACTGTAAACATTTGCTTCTCTCTGTGCATCCTGAAATTTTTATTGAAGTAGAAAATGATCAAGAGAGAATTAGCATTCTTGCAGATGGAGATCTTCTGGAGCTTGCTATCATTAATCTTTTAGAAAATGCGGTAAAATATTCCCTTCCCCCGGCTCACATCACTGTCCGCATTAAAGAATTACAAGAAAGCGTTGAAATAGAGATTAAAGACAAAGGCATTGGAATTCCCGCAGAAGATGTAGACCACATTTTTGAGCGCTTTTACACAGTCGATAAAGCGCGCTCAAGAAGACTTGGGGGGGCAGGCCTCGGTCTTTCGATTGTCAAAACAATCATCCAAAAGCATGCCGGATCCATTGCTGTTGCCTCCGAAGTGAAGGTCGGCACAACTTTTACGATCACCCTCCCTAAAGAAAGAAATGTTCTTTAATTTTATTCTTAAGAGTTAATTATATATGTCTCAAACTGTATCTTCTTTAGGTAAATGCGCCCTTGATTTGCCTGCTTTTAATTTTGGAAATGCCCTTTCTTCTTATACCGACGATAAAATAACGGCTTTATTAAATAAGGCAGCCGAAGCGATTTTCGATCATGATCCAAAGAGGCGGGAGGTTCTTAAGAATCTTCCTTCTCAATATATTGCGCCTCGTTATCAGGGACGTTTAACTTTTTCTTCCCCCTCGTCATCTGAGCTTTGTAATGGTAAAAGTGAAATGCAAGATGCTCATTTTATGGAAAATGGAGAACACTATTCTTTGCTGGGGGTTTTTGATGGGCACCGAAAAGAAGGGAAAAAAGTTGCAGAATTCTTAAAGCAATATTTCCCGATATTTTTCCACCAAACAGAGCAAAAGTGCTCCGATATACCTGAAAACTTTTCTAAGACATTTAATGATTTGCACGATTGCCTTAGTGCCGATGGGGGCGCTCCTGCTTTTGTTTGTTATGTTGATAAAAAAAATAACCTGCTTTTTTCTTCAACTATTGGAGACTCTGAAGGGCGCCTTTATCGTAAAATGGGAGAAAAATTTGAGGTAATTCCTCTTTCTTGTAAAAAAGATTGGTCGACTCCTGAAGAAGAAGAGCGCGCTCATTTAGCCGTAGAGCAGTCTGGAGCCTATTTTATCCTAAAAGGACCTAAGGCTAGACATAGGTATTTTGGAAAACCCTCGGTTTCTGGAATTAATTTAAGTAGAAGCATTGGAGATAAGTCAATAAATGCAGAGATTACGTTAAGTGGGAAGCGTGTTTGGGCAATAAGCCATGAGGCTGAAACAAATTTGCAAACACTTTACAAAGGGGACACCCTTGTTGTCGGATCAGATGGACTTTGGAGTGCGATTTCTGATGAACAGGTTATGATGACCATCAAGAACCCTATTACAGTAATGGTAATTATTTACAACTCTCTTATCAATCATTGTCTTCCTCCTGAAAAAGAGGAAATAGAGGCTGCAGAGGAATACCTTAGCGTCCTTGCAAGAATTGGAAGCGAGGAAGAAGTGCAAAAACTTCAGGAAAATCTTGAATCTAAATGGAAGAGGAGGCTTTTTAAAAGAGAGGAGTCCTCCCCCGACCTCCTCACAAAAATTCTAGGCTTAGCCGCTTTTTACTTCTCAAGTAAATCGGATAACATCACCGTTTTAACGATGCAAATCCAGACATAGGCTTTTTTTATTGAAAATTGACTCAATTGACTCATTTTTGTGTCACAGAGTTAATTTATTGACTCAGTTTAGAAAGCATTCCCGCGAGTCATTTTTAGTCGGCTGGTCCTGTTTTTTCTTTACTTAAAGAAAAAATGCTAATAAAATTTTTCATTTCTGTAGGTAAAATTTTAAAATAGGTCCTAAAATGCTTCTTGAAGAACTGCTTAAACTTGCTTCAAATGGCGAATCAGAACATTTGGAATTCAAGAAAACGACAGGGCAGCGAAGTGAGGCTGCAAAAACAGTATGTGCTTTACTCAATGGACTAGGAGGCTTTGTACTTTTTGGGGTTTCCGATAAGGGAAAAATTTTAGGCCAACAGGTTAGTGCTAAAACAATAGAAGACATAGCTATGGAGCTTCGTCGCATCGAGCCTCCGGCATTTCCGGATATTGAAACTATCGCAATTGAAGAGGAAAGGATGGTTATCATTATTCGAGTTCCGGGAAAACAGGGAACCTATATTTATGATGGAAGGCCCTACATTAGACATGGGCCTACTACTCAAATGATGCCTCAAGAAGAATATGAAAGACGGATTTTAGAAAAATTTCACGGGCATCGAAGATGGGAAAATGAACTTGCACCCGACTGGGTAACTATTAATGATCTTGATGAAGAAGCTATTCAATTGACGTTGCATAATGCTGTTAAGTTAGGTCGTATGAATAAGCCTAGTAATACGGATACAGAGTCTATTCTTCGCGGACTTGGGTTGCTGAGCGATGGGCATTTGATTAAAGCTGCTATAGCTCTTTATGGAAAAAGTGAAAGACTATTTCCTGCTTTTCCGCAATTATCCATTCGCTTGGCCAGATTTAGAGGGCTAAATAGGTCGACAAGCTTTTCGGATAATCGTGAATATTGGGGGCATGCCTTTGATCTTTTAAAAAGAGGCGAACAATTTTTGCTAGATCATGTTCCTATTTCCGGGAATATTATTTCGGGAAAAATGATAAGAGAAGATTTTCCTCTTTACCCTCCTTTGGCAACAAGAGAAGCTATGGCAAATGCGATTTGTCATAGAGATTATACGATACCTGGTGGAGCTGTTGCAATTGCTATGTATGATGATCGTTTAGAGATTATTAATCCTGGGATTTTACATTTTGGTATGACCCCTGAGAAACTTGTCCACCCGCATGAATCAAAGCCTTGGAATCCTATTATTGCGAGTGTCTTTTATAGAGCAGGGTATATTGAAAGGTGGGGAATGGGGACGTTAAACATTGTAGATGGGTGTAAAGAAAACGGAAATTTATCCCCCAAATGGGAAATTAGAGCCCAGTCTGTTGTTACTACTTTTACTACTATCTCAAGGCCAGAGTCAAGGCCAGAGTCAAGGCCAGAGTCAAGGCCAGAGTCGTTGGAAAAGGTTATTTTAAATCTTCTGAAAAGAGGTCCTCTATCCAAGGCTGAAATGGCTAGGGAGTTAGGACACAAAAATATTTCCGGTGGACTAAAAAAAATTCTTTACCATTTACTTTCCGATCAGAGCATCAGTTATACATTGCCGGAGAAACCAGGAAGTAGGTTGCAGAAATACAAATTAAGAGAGTAAAATTTATTAGACTTCTATTGATTTAGGAGCCTTTCGTTGATTTCTTCGATGGTTAAATCTTCTTTGCTTATAAGGTGCTTTAGGAAGTGGATGCGGGTTTTAAAGGCATCGATGGCTTTATAAGAGAGCTCAAAATGCTGCATTTCGGCTTCAATTTTTTTTACGGGTATTCCTAAAATTTTTTGCTTGGCTTTTAAGGAGAGCTTTTCTTTTGCGTTAGGAAAAAAGGAGAGGAAATTGAGCATGTTTTTGTTTTCTTCGGGGAAGCTTAGGGAATTATCTATTTTTTTTAGGCCGTAAAGCATTTGAGGATAAGCTTGTTTTAGATAGACCTGAAAGTTTCTTGGGTGGGCGTCATTATCAAAAATGGTCCATACAAAAATATTGGCATTTTCAAACTCTTCTTGATCGATGAATAAGGAAAGCTCTTTTTCAAGATCATTTTGCTTAATAAAGTCATAAAGAGACTGTGTTTCTTTTAGGTATTCTTGTACTGAGCAAAGCTTTTCTTTATCTTCTTTTCCTACTCCAATATCGTAAAATGCCTCTGAGTGAAAAATGCCTATCCATACCTTGGGAGTAAGTTCCTCTAAATCTAAAAGCTTTGCTACTTCATAGCATAGTGCGTCCCTTTGTGTTGATCCATAGCCTGGAATGTGCTTTCTCGGGCAGGCTTCTAATGCATCAAAGGGGCTTGCAAAATGCTTGGGGTTATTTAGGCTTAGAATATTTTCATCTTCAGGCTTAATAACAAAGGCAACTTCTCTATGTGCATTCATAAGAAAATACGTTCCTCCCATGCCTGCTTTAGAAAGCGCTAGAGAATCCCCAAATAAAAGAAGCTGTTTTATTTGATGATGCACTTCTTCTTCGTGAATCTTTTGCCTCCAATGTTCTTTTTGGAGGT
Source organism: Chlamydiota bacterium (assembly GCA_013288075.1). Lineage (GTDB taxonomy): Bacteria > Chlamydiota > Chlamydiia > Chlamydiales > Rhabdochlamydiaceae > JABDCQ01. Next base: position 10,332 of record JABDCQ010000032.1, read on the forward strand.
GAATCTCTTGCTTGCGGATCCCTATTGTTTCTTCAAGGTTTTTATCGATGTTTCGATTTCTTACCTCTTCCCAAAAATATCCAAAGTGGTATGCATCAGAAGTATGGATACTTAAAGAGTTACTGGAATCACATGCCAAGAGGACTCTAAGAGAAAAAGTAAGAAGAAAAAGAAGTCTCATTAATGGAAAAATTGTCTTTTATTTTTTTTTTAGAAAACTTAGAATTGGAGGTTAATTTTAACATTAGTTTTAAAATTATTAGGTATTATGATAGCTTTATCTCTTTCTCAGCAAGTGCTTTCGAAATTTTTTGATTATACGCCTCTTTTTAAAGGTGTCAATTATGCCTTAAGAGGGGCTGTTCGTAATCTTGAGCTTAAATCTAGGGATGGGCACGTTGAAGTTTTTGCTCAGGTAAAGGGATCTAAACCTACTTCTTATAGCATTTCGGCTAAACTTTTTTTTAAGAATGCTCAATTAGTAGAAGTTGAAGACGCATGCAGCTGCCCTGTAGGATTTGGGTGTAAACACGTAGTGGCTGCTTTATTTGAAGCAGGAAGAGAGCATGAGCTTCCTGTTTTGGACCATCCCTTGGAAAAAAATATTCCATCCACCTTGCAAAAACAACCTTGGGATGATTGGCTATTGGATGTAGAACGCTCCGCTGAAAAAGAAGAAAAGAACTCATCTTCAGAATTTCTTATCTATGTTATCAAGGAAAACTATACTAAAGAGCCTCAACTTTTTTTGTCTATGGCAAAAAGACTTAAATCCGGGGCGCTAAGTGTGCCTAAAAATTTTACCAATACTCTGCGGCAGCAAAAAATTTTAGATGAAAAGGATCGGTGGATTCTTTCTTCGTTGCAAATTGCAAAATTAACAGAATCTAGATCGCATTATTATGAAAGTGACGGAAATTATGATTTATTTAATCTTCCCTCTTTGAATTGTATGCATGAAATTATAGAAACAGGAAGATGTTTTTTTGATAATGCATTAGAAACACCTATTAAGTTAGGTTCTCCTAAATCTCTTAAGTTCGAATGGAGAGTGGATTCTTTGGGAAAATGCGCTTTTCTTCCTTTTGTCGAAGGCGTTCAATCTTGCTTCCTTCTCTTATTCAAGGATATTTGGTATATTGACAAAGAAAACTATGAATCTGGCCTTTTGCAAACAGAGCTTTCTAGAAAACTCATTGCCTCTTTTTTAAGAAGCCCGAAAATTCCCTTAGATGAAGTTGATCAATTTAGTAAAATGTTAGGGAATAAAGCTCCTTCGGCTTTTTCTCTAATTGCTTTACCCCATCTTCCTAAGGAAGAAGAAATTAAGATAGAGCCTAAGCCGTGGCTACGTCTTTATGGAGAGAGTCATATTTTTGAAAGAGGATATTATTATAGAGAGAATTGTGTTGTTGGATTGATAGAGCTTGGGTTTATTTATGGTGAAATCGATATACCGCTTGATTCCTCTAAAAAAGAAGTGCATAGAGTTTTAAATGGAAAACACTTGAAATTCCAGCGGAACATAGAGAAGGAAAAAGAATTTCTTCAAAAGCTTTTAAAGCAACCTTTTACTACTCTTGCCTCATTGTTTCCCCATGAAAGAATAAATTCTTCTTATCGCAATCATTTGAGTTTCTTGCCTGAGCAAGCAGATAAGGCAACGACTGCATTAAAAACCCTTGAAAAAGAGGGATGGAAAATACGAGTGGAAGATACATATCCCTGTTCTTGGATAGAAGAAGTTGACAATTGGTTCGTCGATCTAGAAGAAACAGAAGGTCTTTCTCATTGGTTTGATATAGAACTTGGCGTGATAATTGACGGAGAAAAGATTAATCTTATCCCAATTCTTCTAAGGTTTATAGAAAGGCCTGATTTTTCTTGGGAAACTATTCAGGCAGCTGAACAAGCTTTTACTATCCGGCTCCCAAATGATAAAATCATTGAGATTCCCAAGGAGCGTTTTCAGTATATCATCAGCACCCTTCTAGAGTTGCATGATTCGAAAAATAAAAAAATCACCCTCCCTCGCATTAAAGCAGCAGAGCTTCTTGAGTGGGAATCCCAAATTAGCAATAAAAAAATCATTTGGAAAGGAGCTGAATCTTTGCAATCACTAGGAAAAAAATTGCAAAATTCTCAAAACCTTCCTTTGTCGCCCATACCCACAACACTAAAAGCGACGCTTCGTCCTTATCAGCAAACAGGATTGAACTGGCTGCAGTTTTTAAGAGAAAACGCATTTGGAGGGATCCTTGCAGATGACATGGGGCTTGGCAAAACCATTCAAGCTCTTTCCCATTTACTTCTAGAAAAAGAGCAAGGGAGAATGCAGCTTCCAAGTCTTATTATTGCTCCTACAAGTCTTATGCATAACTGGAAGACTGAGGCTGCAAAATTTACGCCACTTCTTAAAGTACTTGTTCTTCAAGGATCAGACAGAAAACAAAATTTCAGCAATATTAAAGAATACGATTTAATTCTTACAACTTATCCTCTTTTAGCGCGTGATCAAGAGATTTTACTTAAAGAGGCCTATTACTATCTAATCCTTGATGAAGCGCAATTTATTAAAAATACGCAAACCAAGGCTACACAAATTGCTAGCCAGCTTCAAGCGCAACATAAACTTTGTTTAAGCGGTACCCCTATGGAAAATCATTTGGGAGAGCTTTTTTCGCTTTTTCATTTTATTTCTCCAGGCCTCTTAGGGAACCAAAAACAATTTGGCAAGTTTTTTCGTACTCCTATTGAAAAACATGGTAGTAGAGAGCAGCAGCTACGCCTTTCAAAAAGAGTTGCTCCCTTTCTTTTAAGGCGTGTTAAAGAAGAAGTAGCTAAAGAGCTTCCTCCAAAAACGGAGATTATTCATAAAATCACTCTTGAAAAAGATCAACGAGATCTCTATGAAACAATCCGCATTTCGATGCATGAAAAAATAAAAAATGTTGTACAAGAAAAAGGGCTAGCAAAAAGTCAGATTATTATTCTCGATGCTCTTTTAAAATTGCGCCAAGTTTGCTGTGACCCCCGTCTTGTGAAGCTAGAAGCAGCGAAAAAGGTTGCTTCTTCTGGAAAATTTGAATTTCTTTTGAATATGTTAGAGGAGCTCTTTAAAGAAAATCGCAAAATTTTGCTTTTTTCAAGCTTTACTTCCATGATAGCCCTTATTGAAGAAGTTCTGCAGAAGAGAAACATTGAATATGTTAAATTGACAGGAGAGACGCTGAATAGGCAGGAGGCAATAGAAGCTTTTCAAGCGGGAAAGGTTTCCCTATTTCTTCTTAGCTTAAAAGCTGGTGGCACGGGCCTGAATCTTACTGCTGCCGATACGGTGATCCATTACGATCCTTGGTGGAATCCGGCTGCTGAAAAACAAGCAACAGATCGTGCTCACCGTATTGGTCAAGAAAAGCCGGTCTTTGTTTATAAATTAATTACGGAAGCAACGATTGAAGAAAAAATTTTGAAACTTCAAGAGAAGAAGCAGGCTCTTATTAACGGACTTTTTAAAGAAAATGAAAATACGGGCTTATCTTTTACTCTTGAAGATTTAGAAGAGCTTTTCCGTCCTATAGAAGGTTGATTTTTTTTTCGTAGTAAAGCAGCAGTTCTGGGCTATTTTCTTCGAGAAACTCTTTTAGGGAAACTGTGAGTTTAGTGACTTCTTCTTTGATGTTAATATTCTTTGCTTTTTTAAATCTTCCTACATCAATATGCATGGCTTTATTGTTTATAAAGCCGTAGTTTTTTTCTAGAACAGGGTCTAAATCTAGAATTCCTTTTTGAGAGCGCTTAACAATCAGATCAAAGATGCTAGAGATGAGTTCTTTTGCTAAAAGAGGATTTTTGTCGTTTATGACTGTCTGTAATTTGGGGAAAATTCTTTCTGCTTTTTCTTGATATAAAAAGAATGTGGAGCCAAGCGGCACGAGGTATTTTTGGTTTCCTTTATCAATTAAAAGAACTTCTTCATCAGGCATTTCTTTTAAAGCCGATTCTTCTTTTAAGTGTTTAAGTGCAATGGCGTAACTTTCAAGAGAGCTTTTAAATTTTTCTATATTATATTTCTTTTTGGGATGTTCTCGAAGTTTAAGCCAAGGACAAGGCCTTAAATGAGAGGGGAAATGATAAAATTTTAATACATGGCTTTTGTCTTCACTTTCAAAAACAAAAGATTGATGCCCCTTTCCTAGGTAAGTAAATTTTTTAACCTCTTTTTCTCTATGAAGAGAGGAATAAGAGGGAGTGTCTTTAAAGATAGAAAAAAGAGAGCGTATAGAAAAGCTCTGATTTGCTTTAAAAAATAATTTGTCGGTATTGAAAAGTAAGGCCCCAAAGATAAGGAGGGAAAAAGCAAAAATTCTATTCATTTTTAAAGCATCGTTTTTTAGGCGGGGAATATAACATAAAGTCTTTCTCTTTTCAAAATAAATCTACACCGAATCTAAAATTATAATAAATTTTTGCATTGTAGTTTATATTTTAATGAGGAATTAAAACACGCTATTGTTTATAATATTTTCAATTATGAATGCAAATAATAGGAATTAATCTTATGTCAAATCCTGTAAGTTCAAATAATTCATCTGCAACAAATATTAATCCAGCTGATTCACCTCCGGTGGTAGCTCAGCCCTCAGAGAATTTTGGATACTCCGGACAAGATTCTGTCTCTTCAGGCGCGCCAAAACGAGGCTGCTCGGGGGGGACAAAAGCATTTTTTGTGGCAATTGGAGAGGCGATTATTTCCTTTTTTGAATGGCTTTTTGGATGCAAAAAATCCGCTCCCGTAATTGATAGCGCTCCTCTTTCTTCTCCAGGTCCTAATCCAGACGAAGAAGTTGATAATGATAATCAAGTTGTATTTCATCCAGAAGAAGTTATTGATCCTACAATACATCTTGATGCGTTTCCAGCTGTAGATAGCGCCCCTCCTCCTAAGCCATCTATAGCTCTTGTGCGCTCAGAATTAACAATCCCTAAATACAATGTGGGATTAGCCTTAAAGAATATTAAGCCGTATGATCCCAGAAGACCTTTAGAGTCGCAAATCTCATTGCCTTTAAGACAGGGAATTGATTCGCTTTTTAAATATTTAAACTTAGATAAAATAAGAAAGAATCTTCCTGCAGCTCTTGATAATTATCGAGACCTAGAAGTTTTTAAATTGGCTTTACAATTTACAGATCTTGAATCGATTCTAAGTCAAATTACCACAGGACTTTCTCTGTTGGTTAAATCTTTTATGGGTAAAGGGGACCTTCCAAAAGTTCGAAATACTTTTCGATATTATCTTCAAAAGCCTGATTTAGGCTATTTTGAAATTTATGACATTATGAAGAGTCCGGGAAAAGAGGCCGAGAGGCAAAAATTTATTCAAGCTATTCTTAAAGATGCTCTTAGTATTCACCCTTTAACACTTACTCAGTATCTTTTTACTAATCATGGACAAGAAAAAGATCATAAAGGAATGCTTATCGCGATTTATGAAACAATTAAATCGGCAATAACTGATCCCTCGCTTAATGCAGAGCAAAAAGCAATCCGTGCAAATACGCATGTGCAGGGCTTAAGTCTTCTTAGTTTCCTTATGCTATTCTTTAACCAAAAAGAAGGCTTTTCAAAGGATGTAGAAAGCTTTTCTAACAAAATGGGTATTAATTTCCCCTTAGTGAACTTCTTGCAGCAGGAAATACTAGAGGTAAAAAAAGAGAAATGGGAAGCCTTTAAAGAGTACGTCTGTAATTTTACCGATGATAATGCACGTTTAGGTCTTTTAGAATTTATGTACCAGCGCCCTATTTATGGGATTATTTTCTTTCAATTAGCGATACAGATTAATGCACTTACAGGTGATGAGCATCAATCCAAAAAAGATAGTATTAAGCGCATTTTAGGAGGAGAAATAGGGCCTTTTACGCAAGATCCTATGCAGTTTGTTAAATTAATGAAAGCAAACAGCTTAGAGGGTACAGAGGAGCTTTCTTTAGATAAATCAATGATTGTTAGATTTACAGATTGCGATGATCTTCAAACGCTTCTTGAACTCATGTTTGGTATATTGCCAGAAGGTAAGAAAAAAGAAGTTGAAAAGCGCCATGAGCTAAAAATTATTGAAGAAATAAGAATTCGTAAGGAGAATCTTCAAAAACAGGAAGAAGCGCGCTTAAGACTTACAGAAGAGGCTAGAGTTGCTTTAGAGAAAGAAGCCGAAGCTAAAAAAGAGGCCGAAGAGGCTAAAAGAGTAGAAGAGATTAATCGTCAGACGGCCTTGGAAGAAGAGCAAACAAAAAATGCCTGTGTTAAATCTGTTATCGAATTTTGCGCAACTAAGGACGCTAGGGCTTCAAGCGCTCCAGATCTTAGTGTACTAAGAGAGGGGGGAATTTCTGGCTTAGAATTCATCAGATTAGCTTATTTGAATGAAAAGGATCATTTAAATAGGATTTCAAAAAGCACAGGTCTTCTTTCTGATAAGAAGCTAGAGCGCTTAGAAGCAATGATTAAAAGAAGTCTTGTTGCTTATGAGAGTTTCACTGCAGATTCAGAAGTTTTTTGCTCAGCTATTAATACATCCAGAAGGCAAAAGTTGGATGCTTTTGGAATTATAGGGGATGATCGCCAAAAGTATGCGCTAGAGATGTCCAAACTCCAAGAATATATGCAGAAGGATGATTTTCAAGGGATTATAAAATATCTTTTCAAAACAGAACCTGTTTTAAGCATCAAAGGATAAACCTTATCGCTCATCTTTTATAAACTATTAGCTAAAATGCCTGTGCTCCATTCTGTAAGGGCTTCGTGAATTTTTTCGAGGAAAAGACGAATCCCTGGTTCATCTGCAGGTCTTACAATAAAGCCTAGGCAAGAGACCTCATATACATCGACAAAAGCAGATGCTAAATGGGAAGAAGGGATTTTTAACGTTCCAATGCTTGAGAGTACTTTTTCTTTAAAGGTTCCATTTTCCGAGCCAATCACTACAAGAAGATAGTTTTCTTCTAGTTTATGACTCACTTTGTAGATATCTCCTTTAAAACTATGTTTTTCACATTCTACAAGCATCAAAAAGATGGATTTTAGGATAGAAGGAGAAAAAATACTTCGCATTAGAGGGGGATTAATAGAATAGAAAAAGCTTTCTAGTAAAAAGTCATCTTTATGGCCATCCTCAAGAAGCAATTGTTTTAATTCATGGAATATTTCGTGTTGTTTAGAAAGAATTCCCCCATTAAAATCGCGCATTTCCCCAATAATAGAGGATAATTCGCTATAAACGGCTTGTCTTGCTTTAAAAAGATCTAGGGAATAATCCTTTCTGAGGAAGGTTTTTTTATTCAGATGAACCTTAAAGACGTTGGCCTCTTTAATGTATTTGTTTCTTAGATGTCCTACGTGTTTAATTTCAAAATCATGAAATTTTAAAAAGGTATGAGACTTTTCTAATTCTTCTTTTAAAAGCACCGCTTTGCTTGGTTGCAAAAGTCTGAGTAAAATAATGGTAAACGAAATATCTTCTTCGCTTTGGGCATCAAAAGAAATAACAACTTGAGGGATGTCTTTAACATACTTTAGCTGATTGGCTAAAAGGAGGATGTTACGCAAGATCTCTTCGTCATTTCTTGGCATAAATACAGGATGGATCACGTTTTCAAACTGTCCCTTAAGTTCATGCCCAAGTTTTTTTCTTAAGTTTTTAATATCATCTAAATTAAACGCTGAATTATCTTCTTTTTCTATTTCTAGATAAAAAAGGCGCACTTTATCGTGATTTCTCTGGTCTGCTACAAAAGAATCTTTGACTATTTTGATAGCGGGAAGAGAGTGTTCTAGAGCGGTTAAAATATGAAGTTTGCCAAAACGCTCATGATCGCTTAAAACATTTAGGCCAATGAGTATGCCTACAACAGATTTAATTGTTTTAGGTAAATGGAGCTGTGTTTTTAAAAGCTTAATGAGAAGATGACGTTCTTTGGGAGCTGTTTTAAGTTGCTTTTGTAAAATTTTGCGGTAGATATACTGATAAGAAATAATTCTGCCCACATGTCTTAAAAGGCGCACGCCTGTAAAGGGCTCTCTAAAAAGAAGCACGAAGTGTTTAATTTCTGTATAAATGTCACGATCGAAAATATTGGGGTTCTGCTCGATAAAGGTGGCGAACGTGTCTTTAATTTGCCCAATTTTTTCTTCTGCAGAAAGTTTCAAAAGAAAATGCTGCATATGATCATAGATTGTCGTATCAAATTCTTTGGAAGGTCTATCGATAATTGTTTCGATATTCTCTTGAATGATAGCAGATTTTTGCTCGTGAGAGAGCTTTTTAATTGTCATGATATTTCGGGCATGTTTAACAGCCAAAATATTAAGGCGCATCTCTTTAATTAAAGAAGGGAGGTTGTTTTTTATAACAGAGAGTTCATGGTCATTCTCTAGTTGCAAAATGACTTGATGCACAAAAAAGTTTTGCTCCGGATCTGCAAGAAATTGAAAGCTAAGAGAGTGCACAGCTGGTAGAGGGAAAAATTTGCCAGGTATCAGCCAGCGAGATAAACAATCTGAGACATACCGTCCTACACCATGAGTAAAGCTTGCTGTGCAGAGGAGCGTAAAAGCTAAAGCAGAAGGAGCTTTTTCGGGAAGATTGCAATGGAAGTAGGGAAGGTCTTGGTTTAGTTGGATTAAGGCTCCTCTAGCGCTTGCCGAGTCATTAACCTCGATAAGAGGTGCTAATACCTCTTCATCCATCATCTCTTTTAGAATGCCTTCTACAAAGCTTATATAAGGTTCAAAGTTTAGATTTCCGGAATAAATCTGATTAAACACCGGACGTATAAAGTGCGTGGTCGTGTTATTCATAAAGAAGGAGTGGGGAAGTTTATTGGTGGCGTTCATTTAAGTGTTATCTATGTTTTCTTCGATTAAAATTTTATCTATGTGCACATCTCCAATAGGGGTGAGTTGCACATTTTTTAGATACGGTTTAGTTAGGTAAGCAAAACACCAGTGATAAATAGGGATGAAAGGCATATCATCAATTAACACTTTTTCTGCTTCTTCTAAGGTAAGCTGTCTTGCTTCTTGCGTTGTGTCGTAAGCGGATTTATTGAGAAGCGCTTGATATTCTGGATTTTCCCAGCCAGGGTAATTTTTGATGTTTTCTTTAAACTTAAATCTTTCAAAGATGTTCATCGGATCATCATACTGTGCAGCCCAAAAAAGAAGGGCAATTTTATGTGTGCGTTTTCCTACTTTATCTAGAAGGATTTTATGGTCTTGCTTTTCTAATTTAACTTCTACTCCAAGCACTTCGCGCCACTGCTCTTGCATAGCTTCTGCAACTTTTTGATAGAATTCTCTATTAGAGAAAGTAAGAATAATATCTGATTCTGATAATTCTTTTGCCCCTATTTTAAGCTCTTCAAGTCCTTTTTGTAACTCTTTTTTTGCTTCTAGAATATCTGCATCTTTAAAAAAGGCCGTTTTCTTATTTTGCTTTAGCGCAGGAGGAATCATGCCTGTTGCAATAG
>JABDCQ010000033.1 GCA_013288075.1 Chlamydiota bacterium
GGGATTGAATTTCTTCCAAAAAAGGATAGCGTGGATTCCATTGGAATACACGCGTTTTTCCTTCTAGAAAACTAACAAGAAGTCCCCCCTCCTCTAGTTTACGCAAGGTCTTTTGGATGGGATCAAGGGCTGATTCAAAAACTCGGCTAAGCTCAGTTGCATTGGCTTTACCATGCAAATAGAGATAAATGATAATTTTTTCCACATTTTTATTCGCAAAAAGATACTCTAGCATAATACACCTATTTAATAGGTAATATAACCGATTTAATAGGTGGTTGTCAAGAGTCTGTTTTTGCTACAGATTCACTTAAAGTCCCCAAGAATGACGCTTTTTTAGAGAAATCGCCTCCTCTTTATAGTAAATTAACAATTGCCAAGTATAATATGTTCATAATTATTTAAAAAAACCCAAGGATAGTAAAATGCTTACGCCGATTGCAGATTCTAGTAATGAAATTATTTATAACGCCCCAATGTCCAAAAAAAGGGAATGTATAGCAGGAGTTATATTGGTTCTCGCTCTTGGAGCTATTGGAGCAGGAGTTTATTTTGCAGTTACGGGAAATCTTGGACTTTCGGCCTATGTCCCTATGCTTGTAGTAGGAGGCATTACAGCAGCTACTTCAACCGTAGCGTTAGTTATTCTCCACAAGCGCCGCAAAACAAGTGAAATAGTAAGTCAGCCGCTTCTCCACTCTTCCCCACCTGAAGCTACCACAGAAGCTGCCGCAGAAAAAGATCCCGATGACTCTGTCGTAGAACAAGCGATTGGAAATATCCTCATTCAGACAAAAATTACTTGGAACAAGGATGAGAAACGTTACACTGCAGGACCTCAGCAAGATCTGACCATTCGAGCACCTATGGGGCAAACAAAATATGTTTGGGATGATAAAAACCTACGCTATATGGAGAGATAGTTTTATACCGGGGTTGTTTCATCCATATTATCGATTAATAAGGTAAGTTCCCCTTTTGCTACAACTGAGGTTACATCCCAATACATATTAAACCTCATTTTTATTTATATTGTATTATACTTCATATTTTAGAGCTATTTCTCTTCCCCCTCCTACTCGTGCCCGTGTGCGTGCCCGTGCCCGTGCCCGAATTGATTGGTGTTATTGCATAGGAAACGCAAAAGAACAAAGAACGTTAGTTCGGGCACTGGCACGGGCACGCACACGGGCACGAGTAGGAGGGGGAAGAGAAATAGCTCTATTTGGGAGAAGATCTGGAGACTTGGATGTATTCAATTTCGGAGACATCGGGGACGAAATGGCCTTCTAGGATGAGGCTTTTGATTTTTTCTTTATCGACAACTTCTTCGGTTTTAATGGCGTCGAAGGTTCTTGCTACTTCGAGGGATGTTTTAATGGAGAGGCGGCCAATGCGCCGCACCTGAAAAGAGGATAAGCGAATAGTCTTTAACTCTTTAGGCATTAATTCTAAAATTTCTTTGGAAAGCGTCTCTTTTTGCTCTTCTAGAGCTTTTATTTGATCTGCTAGCTCTTTATAAGAAATAACCTTTTGCTCTAGATCCACTTTAATTATCCCGAAGAATTACGCTTTTTTAGAGGAATTACCAGGCAAGCGATAAGATATATAAATATCATAGGAACAAATCCTGTAAATATAAGAATCAGGATAGCAATTAAGCGCACAATAGTAGGATCAACTTCCATATATTCAGCAAGTCCTCCGCAAACCCCGGCAATTTTTCGATCCGTTCTAGAACGATATAACCTTTTCATAAAACCCTCCTAATAACTCCATACTACACAGATTTTCTTTTTATTCACATTATAAATAAATTATTTTAAAAAACTCCAATTTCTTTATATAAAATTAATGTTTATGGAGTATAATATTTATATTATTTAGAAAATCAGGAGAAAAGCAAAATGATTCCATTACTTTCAGAATCCAGTAATGAACATGCCCCCATTAGATTCCCAAAAAGGGAATGTATAGCAGGGGCTGCGTTAGCTCTCGCTCTTGGAGCTATTGGAGCAGGAGTTTATTTTGCAGTTACGGGAAACCTTGGCCCTTCAGCCTATGTCCCTATGCTTGCAGTAGGAGGCATTACCGCAGCTGTTTCTACCGTAGCGTTAGTTATTCTCTCTAAGCGCCGCAAAACAGGTGAAATAGGAAGGCAGCCGCTTCTCTCGGCCTCCCCACCTGAAGCTGCCGCAGAAAAACACCCCCCTAAAGCAATTGATTGCATAATTGGGGACAAACTCATTCTCTTTGTGAACTTGGTTTGGGATGAAGAAGAGAATCGTTATACAGCCAAAAAAACTCCCGATCCTATTACCATACGGGGAACGTTTGAAACTGATAGAGTATACGTTTGGAATGATCACGATCTATGCTTCTACATAAAGCAATAGTTTTTATACCGGGGTTGTTTCATCCATATTATCCATTAAAAGGTCAAGGGCCGCATCATCTATACTGACTTTGGGAGAAGCAGACGGCTTCAGAAGATCCGGAGATACAGTCAGTGAGGTAAAATCAGGATGGAGGTTTAATCCCTTGGTCACCTCAGAATACAAAGGTAAGTGTGCATTTTTTACAGCTTGCTCATAAGAGTTTAAAGAGTGATGAACAGGAAGAGGCATTTGTATCACGGGAAGAGGTTCACTATGATGAGAAATAGTTATAGAAGGAACTTTTTGCGGAGAAGAAAAAGGAATTGCTTTCGGCATCAAGGAGCTAGAGGCTGATTTATACGCCTTATTGATTGCAGTGCAAAAAAGCCAATTATGAGCATTTGGACAAAAAGGTGTAAAGCAAACGCCTCCCGTTTTAATAGTTACGCAAAGCACTGTTTTCTGAGAAAGGAGATCTATAACAGGCGCAGCCAATTCGACAATAGCCTTCTGTCTCTTTTTAAAAGAACGCTTAGCTTGATTTTTTGCTTGTTCTGAAAGAGGGGAATCCTCTTGTATATCATAATTCAAAACAGCAGCTAATATTACACCTTTATTAATTGCAGACATAAAAACCTCATAAATTAAAAGATTCAAAGGTCAATTATAAAGGATCTATTAAAAAAACAGCAACCATTCAATAAAAGTCTTTAGAGTAAAAAAAACTTAAAAAGAAAAATTAGAGGTTAGTTTCTAATTCATACTTCATACTTTTTTTAAGCGAGGGTGATTTCCTTGCAGAGGTAGACGTCTTGGATGCTGTGGAGTAGCTCGATCCCCTCTTTTAAGGGTTTTTGGAACGACTTTCTGCCAGAAATTAGGCCAATGCCTCCTGCGCGCTTGTTTATAACAGCTGTTTGAATAGCGTCATGCAGGTCATTATCTCCTGAAGGGCCACCTGAATTGATAAGTCCCATTCTTCCCATGTACTGGTTTATGACTTGATAGCGCGTTAAATCGATCGGGTGATCGGTGCAAAGGGTTGTATACATTTTTTCTGTTTGCTTGCCAAATTTAAGGGCCTTAAATCCCCCATTGCAGGTAGGAAGCTTTTGTTTAATGATATCGGCTTTAATGGTTACGCCTAAATGGTTAGCTTGTCCTGTTAGATCGGCTGCATCGTGGTAATCTTTATCAGCTGTTTTAAAAGCTGGATTGCGCAAATAACACCAAAGCACTGTTGCCATACCCAAATCATGTGCCATCTCAAAGGCTCTTGCGACTTCAACAAGCTGGCGGCGGCTATTATCTGAGCCAAAATAAATGGTAGCCCCCACAGCTACGCATCCCATCTCATAAGCTTGCTTAATAGAGCCAAACATGATTTGGTCAAACGTATTGGGGTAAGAGAGGAGCTCATTATGGTTAAATTTTAGAAGAAAAGGAATTTTGTGGGCATAGCGCCTTGCAACAGAGGCTAAAACACCTAGAGTTGTTGCAACGGCGTTGCATCCCCCTTCTAGAGCAAGTTTCACAATATTTTCAGAATCAAAATAGTCTGGATTAGGAGCAAAAGAAGCTCCTGCTGTATGTTCAATGCCTTGGTCGACAGGTAAAATGGAAAGATAGCCTGTATTAGAAAGCCTTCCATGAGAAAAAAGAGTTTGCAGGCTTCTTAGAACGCGGATGTTTCTATCGGATGGGCTAAAAATTCTATCAACCCAATCAGAGCCTGGAATATGAAGCTTTTCCTTAGGAACAGTCTTACATACATGCGTTAATAAATCTTGAGCATTTTCTCCTAATAGATTTTCAATGTCTTTGTATGAGCGCGCCATGGGGAATCTCCTTTTTAACAAGTTGCTTTCTCATTAGCCTGTGAGGCAAATGCACGATTTCTATCGTTTCTTCCTCGGCATGGTATCCCATTTGTTTATAAAATCCAAGACTATCTTCCCTGGCATAAAGATACACTTCTTGATATCCCTTATCATTTAAAAAATGCTCGAGAGTAGCAATAAGCTTTCTTCCAAAGCCTTGGCCGCGGTATTCTTCACTAATTGTCATTTGGAAAAGGCGTCCTTTAATGGCGCTTTCAGGATGAAAAAGAACACAGCCAACAAGATCCTTTTTATCAAAGGCCACAAAATGCAAGCTGTCTTTATCTTCAGGAATCACTTCAGAACCGGGAGGAAGCCCCAGAGGCTTTCTTAAATTTTCCCAGCGAAGCATTTTTTCTTTTACATATTCAGGATCATTTGTCTTGATAAACCTAAACTTCATAAATCCTCCCCTTAAGAAAAAACAAAGAGACATAAATTTTTTCTCTCTTTCTTCCTCTGTGTGCTCTGTGATCTCTGTGGTAAAAAAATATGCTAACACGTTAGATGCAATGTTCTGCGATAATTTTTTACCACAGAGATCACAGAGCACACAGAGAGAAGAAAGAGAGAAAAAATTTTACCCTCTTTGTTTTTCTTCTTTCTCTTTATTTTGCATATGCCTTAATCGACAAACAAAAGCAAACTTTTTAGGTATTCGCCTTCGGGATGGAAAAGGTTAATGGGATGGTCTATTGCTTGGGTGTGTCTTTCTACAATTTTTACAGTTCTCTTGGCAAGAGCTGCTGCTTGAGAAATAAGATTTTGGAAAAGAGCTGTGTCTATAAAATAAGAGCACGAGCAGGTAAGAAGAAGAGAAGCGGGTGGCATTTTTTTGAGGGCTCTTTGGTTAAGATCGATATACCCTCTACAAGCATTATCGACATCGCTTCTTTTTTTGGCAAAAGCTGGAGGATCTAAGATAATCAGATCAAAATTTAAGGGGTCATTTTTTAAAAAGGTAAATACATCCGACTCTTCTACTTTATGTATAGAAGGATCAAATCCATTTAAAAGGGTGTTTTTTTCTGCGTAGCTAGAAGCTTTTTTACAGCTATCAACGCTTACTACTTCCTTAGCTCCCCCTTTTAAAGCAAAAAGAGAAAAGCCTCCTGTATAGGAAAAGCAGTTTAGCACTCTTTTATTAAAGCTGTAGCTAGCAATTTTTTCTCGCATAGAGCGCTGATCAAGAAAAAGTCCGGTTTTTTGTCCATCCATTAAAGGAACAAGGAATTTAATATCGTTTTCCATCACTGTGATTTCTCTAGGAACTTCTCCGTAAAGAATTCCTGAATATTCCTCAAGGCCTTCTTGAGCTCTTGAAGAAGAGGTGGACTTTTCATAAATCCCTTTTGGGATAAAAAGCTCTACAAGAAGCTTTATAAGAAGGGGTTTTAGTTTTTCCATACCAGCTGTGCTAATCTGGATCACAAAGATGTCGTTATATTGATCGATAATGAGTCCTGAAAGGCCATCTCCTTCAGCATTAACTAAGCGAAAGCACGTTGTGCGGCTCATATTAATAAGGGATTTTCTTAAAGCGAAGGCAGCTATTAGCTTTTCTCTAAGCACCTCTTCTATCTCTTTTTTCTCAAAGCTAAGCATTCTTCCGGCAATGCTATTTTTTGTATGGAAATATCCGGTCCCAAGAAAGATGTCTTCATGGCTATATAAGGCAAGGATATCCCCATCAGAAAAAGAAGGAGCTTCAGCAATGGCTCCAGAAAAAATCCAAGGGTGAAAACGGAGTAAGGACTTTTCTTTTCCCGGCTTTAAGACAACTTTTTTCATTGTGCCAGCACTAGTTTTTGTTTAGAGGGCTTTTTAGAAGGTGTAGAGTAAGAAGAGACAACTCTTCCAATAAGATCGCACTCAGCTACCTCTGTAATTTCTACTTCGTAGTACTCTCCAAAAGCTTTTACTTTTCTGCCATCGTTAATAATGACTTGGCCATCAATCTCAGGACATTGCCCATAAAAGCGCCCTCTCATAAGAAGCTCTGTTTCAGGGTGGTATCCCTCAACCATCACTTTAAGTTTTTTGCCGATGTAGCTTTTATTCTTTTTCTTTACAACTTTCATCTGAGCTTTAGCAAGGCGCTCAAAGCGGCTTTGCTTCACTTCTTCACTCACATGGTGAGCAAATTTTGCAGAAGAAGATTTCTCTTCCATTGAGTACTTAAAAATCCCCACATTATCGAGGGGATGTTTTTGAACAAACTCTAAAAGCTCTTCGAATTGCTCTTCTGTTTCGCCGGGGAATCCTACCATTAAGCTTGTGCGGATGACAATATTTGGAATCCGTTTTCTTAAAAGCTCGATCGTATGAATGATTTGCTCTTTAGAGGTTTTTCTGCGCATTGCTTTAAGCATTTCATTATTAATATGTTGTATAGGCATATCGAGGTAAGGACAGATGCGGGGATCTTTTTCAATAATGGAAATAAGCTCTTCTGTGATTTCATCAGGATAAAGGTAAAGAAGGCGCAGCCAAAAATCCTGGTCTTTTTTAAGGATCTCTTTTAAAAGATTCTCAAGACCTCCAAGTTCTGGATTGTCTTTTCCATAATCGCCTAAATCTTGCGCAATTAAAATGACTTCTTGAACACCTGTTTCAAGAAGCAAATTAAACTCTTTTAACACTTGAGAAGTCGGTTTACTGCGAAGAGGGCCTTTAATGGTTGGAATAATACAAAAGGCGCATCTTTTTGCGCAGCCTTCTGCAATCTTTAAATAAGCGTAGTTCTTAGGTGTAGAAAGGGTTCTTGGCACTTCTCCTATTTGCAAATAGCTTCTTGCTGAAGTGATGGCTTCGCCGCTTCCTTTAGATTCTATAGCCTCTAAGATTTTTTCCACATCACCAGAGCCTAAAAAGTAGTGCACATCAGGGTAGAGTTCTTTAATTTCGTGGCTATGGTTTTGTACCATACATCCTGTCACAACAATTTTAGCTCCCTTCTTTTTATCTTGGGTCAAAGCGCCAATTGTGTCGCACGATTCTTTTCTTGAAGCTGCTAAAAAGCCGCATGTATTTACAACAAGATAATCCGCATCTTCTATTTTATCTGTAGCCTCATAGCCAGATTTCAAAAGAATACCGATCATCACTTCTGTATCTACTAAATTGCGTGCGCAACCAAGACTTGTAAAGTGAATTTTATTGCCTAAAACATCTCCAAACATAAGATAACCCTCTGAAATCTACTTTTCTTGCAAATAATGATAAGAGGTGCTTTGATTAATAAGAATTAAATAAATAAATTTACTATGAAATTAAATTTTTTAATACCCATCCTTCTGCTAGGTTTCTCTTGTCAAAAAGGGTCCGAAGCTTCAAAAAAGATTCCCCAAGAATTAAGAATGAATTTACACGGAGAGCCTCTTTGCCTAGACCCTAGAAAAGCAAACGATGTAACCTCCATTAATGTTTTAGGCGCCTGTTTTGAGGGGCTTATGCGCCTTGGAGAGGATCGCTCTTTAGCCTTTGGGGTTGCAAAAGAGGTAAAAGTTTCTGAAGACCTAAAAACATATATTTTTTCTTTAAGAAATGCGACCTGGTCAGATGGCGTGCCTATTACAGCCTTTGACTTTATGGATAGCTGGCTCTCTATTCTTGATCCTTCCTTCGCCTCTGAATTTGCCCATGAACTTTTTATTATAAAAAATGCCAAAGCTTACAGGGAAGGAAAGGCCACAAAAGAAGAAATAGGCATTAAGGCTATTGATAATCAAACTCTTGAGGTTCAGCTTGAATACCCTATTCCCTATTTTTTAGATCTTGTATCTATTGGGTATTTTTATCCCGTTCCTTCGCATATTGCAAAAAGTAATCCTCTTTGGGCTAAAAAATATAGTAAGGACTTTGTGGGAAATGGCCCCTTTAAGCTAGCTGAGTGGCAGCATTATAATGAAATCACCCTAATTAAAAATGAGGCTTACTGGGATAAAGATAAGGTAAAACTACAAAAAATCTACCTTCCCATCATTCAAGATGTCTCTACAGAGCTCTCGATGTATGAAAATGGAGAGCTTGATTGGGCAGGAGCCCCTTTTTCGAGCCTCCCCTTAGATGCTATTCCTACCATTATAAAAAAGCATACCCTCGAAACATTTCCTGTAGCTGGTGTCTACTATTACGTCTTTAATGTGCAAAAGCACCCTTTTAATAATAGACATTTACGCATGGCCTTTGCGCTTGCCATTCAAAGGCAAACTATTATTGATAACATTTTACAAGGAAAGCAGGAGCCAGCTCTTTGGTTTGTCCCTCCTGTTCTTTGGAAAGAAAAAAGAGAAAACTCTACTTTTAAAGATGGAGATTTAATAGAAGCTAAAAAGCTATTTAATTTAGCATTAAAAGAGATGGGAAAAACAAAGGAAACTTTAGAACCAATTACATTGAGTTATAATACATCAGAAGGGCATCATAAAATTGCTCAGGCCATTCAGCAGCAATGGAAGGAAGCTTTTGGAATAGATGTGAAGCTTGAAAATAAGGAATGGAAAGTGTTTTTAGATGAGCTTAATAAGCATGAATTCCAAGTGGCACGCTTAGGAGGAATTGCAAGCTATAACGACCCTATGAGCTTTTTAGACGAAGGAGTTTCTAGCAGATCTCTTTGGACAAATAAAGCCTATACTAAGCTTATTGAAAAAGCAGCCATTACATCCGATCCTAAAAGAAGAGAATACGATTTAAAAAATGCAGAAGATTTACTCATTGAAGATATGCCTTACGCCCCCATTTACTTTTACACCTACAGCTATCTTAAAAAACCTTATGTAAAGGGAGTAAAAATCTCTAACACCGGGCATTTTGAATTTAAATACACTTATTTAGAGACCCATGACTAAATTTTTATTAAAGAAATGCTCCTCTCTTTTTTTCTCTCTTTTTCTTGTAGCAACACTCACCTTTTTTTTAATGCACGCGATTCCAGGAGACCCTTTTACTCAGGATAAAGCGATTCCCGAAGAGATCATGCAAGCATTAAAGCATCACTATGGACTTGATCAGCCTCTTTTTGTGCAATATCTGCATTATCTTAAAGGAATTGTCACCTTCGATTTAGGACCTTCTTTTAAATACGAAGGGCGCACAGTTGCCGATATTATTACTCAAGGCTTTCCCATTTCTTTAACTCTCGGCTTAGAATCTCTTGCTATTGCTGTTTTTCTAGGGGTCACTCTTGGAACGCTAGCCTCTTTTAACCATCTTAAATGGCAAGACCAAATGGTGATGTTCTTTGCTGTTTTAGGCGTTTCTCTTCCAAGCTTTATTATCGCCACATTTTTACAATACCTCTTTTCTATGAAATTAGAGATTTTCCCCGTTGCCAGATGGGGAACATTTAGCCAATCGGTATTGCCAGCGCTTTCTTTAGCCATGCTACCTGCCGCCTTTATTGCAAGACTTACCCGCTCAAACATGGTAGAAGTGCTTCAGCAAGATTATATTCAAACAGCCAGGGCTAAAGGCCTAAATACCTTTCAAATCGCTATTAAGCATGTGCTGCGCAATGCATTGCTTCCTGTTGTGTCTTTTTTAGGCCCTTTAACAGCGGCTATTCTTACGGGGAGTTTTGTCATTGAAAAAATCTTTGGGATTCCTGGCCTTGGCGGCTGGTTTGTTCAGAGTGTTGTAAATAGAGATTATACAGTGATTATGGGAACAACCCTTTTCTACAGCGCATGCTTAATGTTTTGCGTACTTCTTGTAGATATTTTATACTGTTTTATTGACCCAAGAATAAAAAAAGAGATGTGATGCAAAAAGATCCCCTTTTTGAACCTATGGTATATGGCAAAGATTTGATTGATCTAACAGCTTCCCCTAAATTTTCTTATAGAAAAGAAGTATGGAGGCGCCTTAAGCAAAACACCATGGGAATGATAGGCCTTTGCATTTTAACTTTTCTGATACTCATGGCACTCATTGGACCTTCTTTAAGTGCCCATACCTACTTTGAAACGCATCTTCCTTTAAAAAATCAGGCGCCCTCCTTAAATTTTTGGTTTGGAACAGATGAACTCGGAAGAGATATTTTTACAAGAATCTGGTGGGGAGCGCGCATCTCTCTTCTTGTGGGGATATCAGCCTCCCTTATCGATCTTGTGGTGGGAGTATTTTACGGATCTATCTGCGGCTACGCCGGAGGAAAAATCGATGAGTTCATGATGCGTATTGCCGATATCTTAAGCACCATTCCTTACTTGCTTGTTGTGATTCTTCTTATGGTTATTGTGGGCCCAGGCCTTGTATCAATTATTCTAGCTTTAAGCCTTACCGGATGGATTGGAATGGCCCGCATTGTTAGAGGCCAAGTGCTCCAGATTAAAGAACTCGATTATGTCACAGCTGCAACAGCTCTTGGAGCCCCTCCCTTTTGGATTTTAACAAAACACCTTATTCCGAATACCATGGGCTCTATTATCGTTACTCTCACGTTAAGCATTCCCACAGCCATTTTTGCCGAAGCTTTTTTAAGCTTTTTAGGGCTTGGTGTACAAGCGCCTATTGCAAGCTGGGGAACAATGGCAAGCGATGGCTTGCCAGCTCTTCGCTATTATCCCTGGCGTCTTTTTTTCCCGGCAGCTTTTATTAGCATTACAATGCTCTCTTTTAATCTTTTGGGAGATGCCCTTCGCGACGCCCTAGATCCGAGGCTAAAAATATGATGCAAGTTAAAGATCTACACGTAAAATTCAAAACGCATAAGGGCGATGTTCATGCAGTCAGAGGGGTGAGCTTTGAAATAAAAGAAAAAGAGTGTGTCGCAATTGTTGGAGAATCAGGCTCTGGCAAAAGCGCCCTTGCGAAATCACTTGTAAAGCTTTTTCCCGAAAATGCCACAATCCTTCAAGGGGAAGTGATTTATCAAAATCATAATCTTCTTGCCTACACCGATAAAGAACTTAGAAAAATTAGAGGAAAAGAAATTGGCATGGTCTTTCAAGATCCTCTCACTTCTTTAAATCCCCTTCTGACAATTGGCTTTCAGATTAAAGAAGCGTTCCTTCGCCATTTCCCTTTAAGCTCTAAAAAAGAAGCTGTAGCCCATACTTTAGAGCTACTAGATTTAGTAGGGATTCCTAATCCAGAAATCCGCATTAATGAATACCCTCATACTTTAAGCGGCGGGATGAGACAAAGAGCTTTAATAGCGCTCGCTTTATCAGCAAAGCCAAAGCTCCTTATTGCCGATGAACCTACAACAGCTCTTGATGTCACGCTCCAAGCAAAGATTTTGGATCTATTAAAATCTCTCCAAAATAAGCTTAATATGAGCATTTTACTTATCACCCACGATTTGAGTGTGGTAGCAGGCTTTTGCGATAAGGTACTCGTTATGTATGGCGGAAAAATTGTAGAAAGCGGGAGTGTGGATAGTCTTTTTGAAACCCCTTCCCATCCTTACACGAAAAGACTTTTACTATCGAAGCCAAGGCTTGATATGCAAAGAGATGAGCCTTTAGTCCCGATCGATGGAGTGCCCCCGGATTTAAGCAAAGACATTCTAGGCTGCGCCTTTTGCACAAGATGCACAAGCAGCCTAAAAATATGCGGCCTGCAAGAACCTCAAGCCTTCGAGGTTAGAGAGGGGCACACAAGCTGCTGCTGGCTTAACAAAACATAAGAACGGTGAAGAAAAACAGGAGGGGTTTCTCTCTCTCTCTTTTCTTCCTCTGTGGTTTCTTGTCTCTGTGGTTTGTCTTTTGCTAAACTGAAGGACGCTAACGACTTAGCAAAAGATAAACCACAGAGACAAGAAACCACAGAGAGTGGAAAGAGAGAGAGGGAGGGATTTTTTTTCATCCTGTATAACCCTCTTTGTTATTCTTCTTTTTGTTCGAAATAATGGTGTATTAAATGGAAAATGAGCCTTTGGTTGTGGTGAAGAATTTGAAGAAGCACTTTCGGGTGAAGGACGGGACGGTCTTTGCCTTAGAAGATGTGTCTTTTGAGGTTTTTAAAGGAGAGACGCTTGGGATTGTGGGAGAGAGCGGCTGTGGGAAATCCACGCTTGGCAAAACGCTTTTGCAGCTTGGGGCTCCAACAAGCGGTGAGATTTATTACGCTGGAGCAAATGTTTTAGCCTTTGATAAAGGAGAGCTTAAAGACTTTCGCAAAAAAGCCCAGATGATTTTTCAAGACCCTTATTCGTCCTTAAACCCCCGCATGAATGTTCGAGATATCATTGAAGAGCCTCTAAAAGTACAAGGGATAAACATTGAAAAAAACCATGTAGAAAGGCTCCTAGAGCTCGTGGGTCTATCCCCTCTTTTTATGCAAAGATATCCCCATGAATTTAGTGGCGGGCAAAGACAGCGCATAGGCATTGCAAGAGCCCTTGCCATGAATCCTGAATTTATTGTGTGTGATGAGCCTATCTCGGCCTTAGACGTATCGATACAAGCCCAAATCATAAATCTCTTAAAAAAACTTCAAAAGGAGATGGGTCTAACCTATCTATTTATCTCTCATGATCTGAGCTTGGTCAAATACCTATCGACAAGAGTCGCTGTCATGTATTTAGGACATATTGTAGAGCTATCGACTTCCGAAAAAATTTACGCCAACCCTAAACATCCCTACACGCAGGCGCTCCTCTCTGCCATCCCTATTGCAAACCCTCAAAAAGAAAGAGAAAGAAAAAAAATCCTCCTTGAAGGAGATATCCCAAGCCCCATCAATCCCCCAAAAGGCTGCGTATTTTGCACACGCTGCCCTTTTGCAGAGGAGCGCTGCCACAAAGAGCGCCCCCTCCAAAAAGAAATAGAGCCCGGCCACACAGTCTCCTGCCACCTCGCCTAACAAAGAGACCTTTTTTTATTCTCTCTTTCTTCCTCTGTGGTTTCTTGTCTCTGTGGTTAATTCTTTGGCTAACGCTTGAGCGCGCAAGGACTCGCATTTTTTTAACCACAGAGACAAGAAACCACAGAGGGGGGAGAAGAGAGGGGAGAGAAAAAAATTCACCCTCTTTGTTATTTTTTTAGCCGCCGCAGACCCATACACGGCAAGGCGATTCTGAGACGATTTTTTCAATGGTGGCAAAGGTAGCTTTTTGAGCGGATTTTTGCATTTCTTTTTCGACCCCTAGAACCATGAGGTCGTAGTCTCCTTCTTTAGCCATGAGTACGGCAGTTGTCGCAAAAGATCTTGCGCGGATCATTTCGAAAGATGCCTTTACATTGAGCTCTGAGGAGATGGCCTCTCCTTTTTTAAGCACCTGATTGGCAAGCTCAACTCTTCCAGGAAGATTTGCATCAAGAGGTAGCGAATAAGGAATCTCTAAAATATGAAGGGCATTAATCTCGGCTTTGTGTATTTTGCCCATTTCACAAGCCATCTGAAGAGCTTCTGTATCAGTTCCTTCTTTGGTAATTACAAGGATCTTGTGAATTTTAAGGGGTTTAAACTCAGGAATTTTAATGCGTTCAATAGCAAGCTGCCCCATAGAACTTAATTTTTTCTGTCTGCGGTAATAAAAGTACATGGCGCTTCCAATAATCATCCAAGCAAAACCCAAATAGCGCCCTTCTTTTTTTGTAATGACAACAAGAACCCAGACACTTAGCGTTGCAAGGCAGCCAACAATTGCGGTAAGAGGAATGCTGTATTGTCCAAATTTTATATTTAGAGGCGCTCTAAAAGGTCTTTTTAGCTGGGGCTGTTTAACCCGAATCACGATTAAGGAAAGGTGCGCAAAGAAAAAGGCAAGCATTGCGCCAAAATTATAAAGATCGGCTAGAAAAGAGAGCTTTCCTTTACTAAAAAACACCACCAGGCACGCCACAATTCCAAAAAAAGCCAGAGCAAAAACAGGTGTGCGAAATCTAGGCATCAACCGATAGAAAAATCTCGGAAGCTGGTAGTATTCTCCCATGTTGTAAGAGAGGCGAGAGGCTCCAACAAGCCCTGCATTTGCCGCAACAATCAAAATAGCTGCCCCTAAAATCCCTATCCACGGCTTTAAAAAAGCCGCGGCAAAAGGAAGGGCCGCAACAATCCCTGCAAGAGGATCTTGCTCATAATCGGTTCCGAGTTTTTGAGGACTCATAGCAGAGAGTGCCACTACAGAAATCCCTACATAAATCACAATAAGCACAACCATTGTAAGAACAATAGCTCTTGGAACTGTTTTAGCAGGCTTTTTAGCTTCAGATCCAAGCTGCGCAATAGATTCTATCCCTGTATAGGCAACCATCGCCATAGCTGTCCCTTTCCAAAATTCGGGCCAAGAAGGCGACCAATCTACCCCTGAAACATTAATCCGCAAATGATCAATAATATAAGGAAGATTAAATAAGAAAAGTGTGCCAATTGCAATAATGACAAGTTGCGTAAGAATTGTAAATCCTGAGAGAAAAAAGCTAATTCTTGTGGACTGGCGCACGCCAAAGATATTCACAAGAAACAAAATAGCAACAATGCCAATAGTGAAACCAATCTGCACACTCACTATCTTTAAATCAGGAAAAAAATACGCAAGATAAGGCCCTACAGAAAAAGCTGAGATAGCGATTGTGACAACATAATCTAAAAGAAGGCCCCAACCTGCCACAAAAGAGATAAAGTCGTTAAAGGCATGCCTTGCAAAGCTAGCAGAGCCCCCTGATTCATGGAAAGCAGAGCTCATTTCCGCATAAGTAAGAGCTGTGCAAACAAAGACAAGACCAGCAAGCCCAAGAGCTATAGGAGTTGCCCCTAAAGCATAAAGGGCTGTAATTCCAAGCGCATAGTAAATGGAGGAGCCTAAATCCCCATATCCTATAGCAAAGAGGTCCCATAACTTAAGAACCCTTTTAAAACGTCCTTTTTCAAGCTCTACGACACTCTTTTTAAAATGCGACATCTCACTACCTCTAACCCTTGATAAGGCTAGATATGAGGCTTAAAGATTTTTTTTTGCAAGAACTAAAGATAAACAAAGAGAGTTTTTCTTCTCTCTTTCTTCCTCTGTGGTTTCTTGTCTCTGTGGTTTATTTTTAGCTAACACTTGAGCGCTCAGGTGTTAGCTGAAGATAAACCACAGAGACAAGAAACCACAGAGGAAGAAAAGAGAAGAAAACCTTCTGTGGTTTTAGAGAGTTATGAGGACTTGCTTGGGGAGTTGGAAGAAGACGTTTTCTTCTGTGTAGGTCACTTCTTCTACTTCTGTGACTCCTAGGGAAGTTAGGTGCTCAATGCAGCGCTGCACAACGTTTTCCGGGGTGGAAGCGCCGGCTGTAAGACCGATAACCTTAACATTTTCTAGCCATTCTTTTTTAATTTCTTTCTCTTCGTTAATCAAATGGGCATTAACACCTCTTAAAGCTGCCACCTCGCGTAATCTATTAGAATTAGAACTTCTAGGATCGCCTACAACAAGAACAAGATCGCAATTCCCTGTAATTTCTCGAAGGGCCATTTGTCTATTAGTTGTTGCATAACAAATAGAGGAGCTTGGAAGGGTTTCAATATGAGGATATTTTTCTGCAAGGGCGTCCGCAATGTCTTTGACATCATCTAAACTAAGCGTTGTTTGGGTAATATAAAAAAGCTTCTGATTTTCTTTAAAACTTAAAGCCTCTACATCAGCTACAGATTCTACAATGGTTGTAACATCAGGCGCCTCTCCTGCCGTTCCAATAATCTCCACATGTTTTTTATGACCAATAAGAATAATCTGATACCCTTTTTCGGCATAACGCTTAGCTGCCGAATGGACTTTTGTTACAAGGCCGCACGTAGCATCAATCTCAATAAGTCCGCGGGCTTTAGCCTCCTCCCTCACTTTTGGGGGAATTCCGTGGGCCGAGTAAATAACGCGTGCGCCTTCTGGGACATCTTCCAAATTCTCAATAAAAATCGCTCCTTTAGCGCGCAAATCTTCCACAACATGCTTATTATGAACAATTTCGTGCTTTACATAGATAGGGCGTCCCCAAAGCTCTAGAGCCTTTTCGACAGTTTCAATAGCCCTTACAACGCCTGCACAAAAACCTCTTGGTCTAGAAAGTAGTAATTTCATAGTGATTCCTCTCCTATTTTTTAAAAAAGGATATAGAGAATACGGGGTTTTAATCAATAGATTTCTTAGATTATATAAAAATTAATTTAAACATTTACTAAAACAAAAAAATATCGTAAAATCTCTTTTAAAATAAATGAAAATTAGGATTTTATGTCAATTAAAGCATTAATGCCTCTTACAAGACAAACATCTCATAGTCCACCTTCTTCCCCAGCACTCGCCCCTAGCAACATTAAGTCCGCTTCCCTCATAAAAAATGCTAGTAAGGCTGTAACAACACTACCTAAAGTTGTGGTACAAGAAGTTAAACATACAGTCATTTTAGATTATGTAAAAACCTATGTAACAAAATCGCAACATAAAAACCTTTTAAGCTTCGATCTTGTGATAGAGCATTTAAAAACGAAATACGATCCTCTAAGAATTGATGAAATGCATCTTGAGATTTTAGAAACACTCAAAAACATCCAATTAAAAGTTCTTAATCCTTCCTTAAAAATTTGGGCACGAAATATTACAGAAGACGGCACAAGAGAACTGGAAGCAACTCCAAGATTAGTAATGGATTTTAAAGAGTACATTCTAAAACAGTTAGAGGGTAAGGTAATTCCGGGTGTTCTAAATCAAATGGATGAAGCCCTAAGCAATGCTCTTTATAATGAATTGCGCCATTTAAGAAATTTTCCTAGCCAATCAAAAGCTGAAAAAACTGTGCAAGCTTATCTAGAACCTTATATGTCAGGAGAAATCACAGAGGAAACAGAAAACAAAGAAAGAGAGCCCCTTATGGACACCATTTTAAGAGGCGCCCATTCTAAAATAAGAAGACAAGTCGAGGAAAAAGCTTTTCAAAAATATCTGGAAGTAGCTGTTAAAGGTTTTTTACCCCATCTTCAAACGACCTATACGCAAGATTTCGATTTTCTGATACACAACCGTTTGTCTGACCGCGTTCTTTGCGAAATATTTGATAACAATGAATTGGCAGAAATCAAAGAAATCGCCGACAATGATGAATATAGCAACGCATTAAAATTATTGGTTTTAAAAACCATCTTTAATTATTTAAATGAACATACATACAAAGGCGTTAAAGAAGCTGTCTCAGAAATTGTAAAGAAAGACCTTCAGGCAAAGAACGTAACAAGTATTTCTAGAGAAAAACTAGATCTACTCATTACTCCAAAACTTCTTTCTCTTCTTGATATTTTTTACAAAACACATGAAGAGATTAAGGAGGACAACGATGCCGTTCTAAATAAAATGCTAGAAGATAAAAATCTGCAAGCTGCACTTGGGAAAGATAGCGTAAAAATGCTGAGAAAGCTCATAGAAATTGCTATCGAGATCATCCCCCAAGCCAATCAGCTCACAACAATTATAGATGACGGGCAAGACTTTTTTAATAACGCTCGCGAAAAAACACCCGGGGTCATACCAGGTGCCAAAGCTTTAGAAAGAATCATCATGCAGCAAGACTTAAATGACCAAGTTTTTGTACAAAACCTGATGTATGCGCTTATTCCTGCAATCAAAAGAGACTTTCCTCAAAAAAGCATTTCCGAGGAAGACCTTGAAAAAGAATTATTCGAAGCAATTGATCGGGTAAAAAGCCGGTCGGAGCTTGATCTTTATCTAGATAACGAAGAAGCTGAAAATATAGAAATTAGCAATGAAGCAGCTGATTTTCTTCGCAAAAAAAATATTCCCTTTGAATCCCTATTAATAAAAACGCATGGAACGATCGTAAAATTTATTGATGCAGATAAGGTCAATAATGCCCTTGCAGAATTTAGAATGATTGAGCTCGTTAAAGCTCAAAGACAACATGTCGATTATTTAGTAGCCAATAAACAGCCTATATCTAAAGCAATTCTCGATGCTGATATTAATTATGTTTCAGAGTTATACACCCTAAGAGAAATTTCTGATATTAAATACATCAAATATTTTTTAAGCTTGGTAGATAATGGATACAAGACAAAAGAAGAAGTAGAAAAATACATAGATTTAGCTACTGGGGTATAAGTAAACCCATGTCTATTAAAGCTTTAATGCCTATCACCGGCAGTCCTAAATCTAGGCCATCCACCTCCTTATCAGGAGGAAACACAACCCTTCACTCTATTACAAAGCATAAAATTAACCATACCCTAAGCATTGATACTCAAAAAATCAGTCAAGGCGTCAAGAAAACAGAAATTTTAAAACATTTAAAACAGTACCTAGAAAGATCTAATTTTAGAGAAGACTTAAACTTTTCCCTTATTAAAGAACACCTACGCAGCTGCTATCCTCCCCACATCATTCTTGAAATGGAAGTAGAACTCTTAGAGGTTTTAAAAACGCATAATGAAAAATGCATCCTTCCTTTTGCAAAACACTTCGTTGCCGCATACTCATGCTATGGAACCTATGTTAATGATACTCTGGTAAAATTCTTCATAAAATTGCTGCACATCAATTCCTTAAGAGAACTCATTGATGAAGAGACGCTGCCAGGTGTTTTAAATAGAACGGATGTGATCACAGATGTTCTAGACGAAATGTTTGATCAGATTAAAAGAATGCTCTATAACGCAAAGTTACATTTCCAAAACTTTCTTCGTAAGGAGAGCTATGAAATAGATATTGAGAATCACTTAAGACCTTATATCTCTTGCGAAATCACAAGAGAAAACGAAAAAAAACCCTATAAGCCCCTGATGACATCTCTTTTAGAGAAATATCCACAAGAGAGCGATCTCAGGAGAAAAGCATTAGAAAAATATATCGAAGAAGCTGTCGACGGGATGATCTTGAGCACTAATTTTAATGGAACAAATATTGCCGAAACCCCTTTTGACGAACTTAAAGAACCTATTATAAACGCCTTATTACCAGCCATCCGAAGAGATTTTCCAGGTTACTTTGTTTTTTCAAACGCGCTTAGAGCAGATGTAGAAGAGGCGATGTATCATATGGCTATTTCTTATAATGATATTGACGTAGAAGTAGAAAAAGCACTCGTGCGCCTCGATCAAAAGTTGGAAGAGGACATGGAAGAAGACACATGGATTAAAACAAAAAATACAATTAGCAAAAAAGCTGCGCAATTTCTAGAGAACCAAGGAACGTACCCCAGTATACGCATGGAAACATCGAAAGATGTTACCATAGGAAACCTGCCCAAAGAAGATCCTGACTTAAGCACCTTCAAAAGCTTAATGACACCCAACCTCAGGCCTAAACCCCAATCCACCCCCAAAGAAGAAGAAGAAAAAAAATAACAGAGAGTAAAATTCTCCTCTCTTTCTTCCTCTGTGGTTTCTTACCTCTGTGGTTTATCTTTAGCTAACACCTGAGCGCTCAAGGGTTAGCCAAAGATA
>JABDCQ010000034.1:0-4877 GCA_013288075.1 Chlamydiota bacterium
ATCAAGGAAATTTTATATGTATAGGCTGAAATTAGAGTATTTCAGCCTATGGGAGGGGTTAGAGAATGTCTGCTGCTATAGCGGCAAGCTCTGAGCGCTCTGTACGCTCTAGGAAGACATGGCCGAAAATGGGGCAATCTTTGAATTTCCCAATGACATAAGTAAGGGCATTTGAGTCCTTATCTAGGTAAGGATTATCGATTTGCGTAGGATCGCCGGTTAGAACTACTTTGGTTCCATGACCAGCTCTTGAAATAATGGTTTTTACTTCATGAGGGGTTAAATTCTGCGCTTCATCTATGATAATGAACATCTTAGGTAAAGATCTCCCTCTAATGTAGGTAACAGCCTCCATCTCGATCTTTTTACTCTCCATGATCCATTTTTGGGTTTCAGCGCCATTAGCTTGGCCTGTGGCGTATTGGCAAAGGTACTCTAGGTTATCAAAGATAGGCTGCATCCAATGGAAGAGCTTCTCCTCCTTTGATCCTGGCAAATACCCAATATCCTTCCCTAAAGGCATTACAGGGCGACTCACTAAGATTTTTGAGTAAACCCCTTCGTCAAAGACCTTACGAAGGCCTGCAGCAAGAGCCATCATGGTTTTTCCCGTTCCTGCTTGTCCTATTAAGGAAACAAGCTTTATATCATCGCGCAGCAGCAAATCAAGAGCGCATTTTTGCTCGACGTTTAAAGGATTAATTCCCCATACATCGCGAGAAATTTTTAAAAGCGGCTCCATCCGCTGACTTTTTCGATTGTATTTACATACAGCATTAGATTGCTCAGGAGATGTTAAGAGGCAGTATTCATTGGGAGCAAAATCGTTTATCCCATCAAGCTTTAGATGGCCATCTTTAAGGAAAAGATCTATATCTCTTTTTTCGACTTCAATTTTCCTAAACCCTTTATAGATATGGTCGTAAGAAAACTTAAGATTTTGGTAATCTTCTGCTTCAAGACCCAAAGCCTCTGCTTTTACGCGCATGACAAAATCTTTAGAGACCAAAACAACCCTTTGTCCTCCTTCACTTAAGTGAAAAGCTGTCATAAGAATTTTGTTATTTCCTCTATCTGTAGGAAGAGGGAACGCACGTTTATCTCCATTTTTTGTTTCAATTGCAATTCTGATTACAATCTCATTTTCAATTTTTACCCCTGAATGAAGATCGCCGGCTGCTTTTTCTTTTAAACTATCGATATAGCGTAGAACATGACGCGCGTTTTTCCCAAGCTCATCTGTTGATCGCTTCATCGCATCAAGCTCTTCTAAAACGGCAATAGGAATTACAACATCATTTCCCTTAAATTTGCTAATCGCATTCGGATCGTGCAGCAGAACGTTCGTGTCTATAACAAAAGTTTTTCTTTTCACCCGCTCCTCCTTATTTTTTGGACTCTAAAGCCGGAGCATAGCCTACTGTCCACTCCGTGACAACAGTTTTCTTTTTTTATTCACAAGTTATTTAAAATAAAGAAGTTACGTCAATAACAAGCACTCAAGTGTCTTAAGTGCTAATTTTGGTTGACCAAGAATTAAAAAGGAAATATAATTATAGATAATCTATCACCCTGAGGAGCCCTATGAAAGTCACAATTAACAATAAAATGCTCTCCATACCCCCTTATGTATCAGTTGCTTGGAAAAATATCGCCTCATTGCACATCGAGCACCGCATGCCGGGCCCCATCCTCATTATTTCTCTTCTAAATGGGTCTATCATTGAAATCCCAAGCCTTGCCCCAGCTGTTATCGAAACAATCTTTGTAGCCCATGCTAAATACATGGATCAAGAACACACAGCCCTCTCTAAAAACCCTTTAAAAGGGATGTTTTCTATGCCAGGTTCAAATGCCATGGAAGGCATTGCAGGCCTTAATGAAAACGGACTTGAAAACATGGGAAATGCCTTTCAGCATAATAGAGAGCAGGCTAACATGCCTAACCTTCCCGAAGAGTTTTTAAATAAAATCAGTGGCATTGCGAAGCTTATTTCAATCGATGAAGATCTGGTTCCTAAAGCAGAGCCCGGCTGCAATTGCTTGCATTGCCAGATTGCCAAAACAATTGAAAATAGTGTCTCGGAAGAAACCAAAGAAAAAGAAGTGCTAGAAGAAGTGAGCGCTGAAGATCTTAAATTCCGCATTTGGGACATCGATCAATCAGGCGATAAACTTTATATCGTAAAAAACCCTTTGGATGAAAAAGAGCACTACAGCGTATTTCTCGGCGATCCTATTGGCTGCACATGCGGCGAAAAAAATTGCGAACACATCCAAGCCGTCCTCAAAACCTAAAAATAAACCACAAAGAAAACAAACGAGATAAATTCTCCCTCTTTCTTCCTCTGTGGTTTCTTGTCTCTGTGGTTAAAAAAAATGCGAGTCCTTGCATGCTTAAGTGTTAGCTAAAGACTAACCACAGAGACAAGAAACCACAGAGGAAGAGAGGGGGAGAAAGAAAAATTTCCTATCCTTTTCTACTCTGTGGTTCTTCTCTTTTCTTTTTTTCTTTTATAAAAATAAAGACAAAATCTAGAATGACATTACACCTAAGAACATCAGGAGGAAAAATCCCATGCCCAGAAAGAAGACTTCGCTCTCTCTTTTTTTAATCCTCAGCACATTTTCTTTTACCCAATCATTTGCTGATGATTTTCAAACTTTACCTGTTATAGAAAATCAAGAAACAGAAATACAGTTGCAATCCTTATTTGGAGAAGCTTCTCAAATAACTAGCATCGAGCCGGCACCTACTCCTATCTGCACGCCTGAACCTCCTGTTGCTCCTAAACTAGAAGTTGTTAAAGTTATTGAAACACCTGTAAGTCCCTTCACCGGTAAAGTGAAAGGCAAAAAAGTCAGAATGCGCGTGCAAGCTGATTTAGATAGCCAAATCGTTAAAGAACTAAACAAAACTGATTACCTTACAATTGTCGGAGAAAAAGGGAATTTTTGGGCTGTAGAAGCACCTGCAGAGACAAAAGCCTATGTTTTCCGCCGTTTTGTGATAGACAACGAAGTAGAAGGCAATAAAGTGAATGTACGCCTAGAGCCTACGCTTGAGTCTCCTATTATTGGACATTTAAATGCCGGGGAAAAAGTACAAGGAGCGATTAGCGCTCTCAACAACAAATGGCTAGAAATTGCGCCTCCTGCAAATACCCGTTTTTATGTTGCTAAAGAATATATCACAAACGTAGGCGGCCCAGAATTTAAAGCAACCATTGAAAAGAGAAAAACTGATGTAGAAAATCTTTTTACAGAAGTTTCTACTCTTAGCAAAGCTGAGCTTGAGAAAGCTTTTGACGAAATGGATATGGAAAAAGTGAATGCAAGCTTTGCTGCTCTCATCGAAAATTATAACGATTTTCCTGAGTATGCAGAAAAAGCTAAAGAGGCCTTAACACTTGCTCAAGAATCTTACCTTCAAAAGAAACTAGCTTATCTTGAATTGCAAAAGGAAGCTGCTATTGTTGAAAAAGAAGATTTAATTGCTGCTACTCACTCAGCTGCTGCTGAAAAAGCGCGCGCTATTATGCATAGCATTACAGACAAGATGAAACTTTGGGAGCCTATTGAAGAAGCTCTATATCTTAGCTGGGCAAACTTCCACGATGACAGATCGATGCAAGATTATTATGAAGATCAAAAAGTTAGCCCTGTTGTCATTACAGGCATTCTTGAGGCATATGCCTCTCCTGTAAAAAACAAACCCGGCGATTTTATTGTAAAAGACAAAGATATCCCTGTTGGATATGTCTATAGCACAACTGTGAATCTACAAAATTTTGTAGGCAAAAAAATCACAGCTATTGCAGCTCAAAGACCTAACAACAACTTTGCCTTTCCCGCCTATTACGTTCTTGGCGTTGAATAAACATCCCGTCATTCTATAAAGTAAAAGGCCGGCTAAAAGCTGGCCTTTTTTTTAACATAGAGAGATAAAATTTTTCTCTCTCCCTCTTTCTTCCTCTGTGGTTTTCTTCCCTCTGTGGTTTATCTTTTGCTAACCCGAGTAGGCAAACGACTTAGCAAAAGATAAACCACAGAGGGAAGAAACCACAGAGGAAGAGAAGAGAGAGAGAGAGAGAAAAAAAATGCACTCTCTGTTATTCTTTCTGCAACAACGCCGTGCGAAAGGCCTATGATGGAATTAAGAGATTTTGCAAAATATATTTTGAGTGCTGACACGCTAGAAGATAAGCTCTATCAACCTGATGAGCTTACCGACTATGAGCCTGGCCCTCCCCTTTTGTGGCATTTGCCTACAAGGCCGCCCGGGATGGAATTTAAAAGGCACACCTCAAAAGAAAAACTCCCTACGTTTAAAGACCATAGCGACCCTGATAAAAGAGCTGTTTGCCTGCACAGATTTGCCGGGCATGAACTCTTAGCTGTTGAGATCATGGCTTATGCCCTTTTAGCCTTTCCAGCAGCTCCTAAACACTTTAGAAAAGGGCTTGCCAATACGCTTAGAGAAGAGCAAGGGCATGTGCGCCTCTATATTGAGAGAATGGCTGAAATGGGGCTTAAATTTGGAGACTTACCCCTTTACCGCCACTTCTGGACCCATGTTCCCTATTTAACCGACCCTATACGCTATGTCAGTGTCATGAGCCTCACCTTTGAGATGGCCAATTTGGATTTTGCCCCTCACTATGGAAAGTCGTTTAAAGAGCACGGCGATTTTAAATCGGCAGAACTCATGAAAATTATTTTAGAAGATGAAATTAGGCACGTCTCTTTTGGCTATAATTGGCTACAAAAAATGAAGGAAAAAGAACGTTCTGGATGGGAAACTTGGGAAAACGCTCTACCTCCTCTAATGACTCCCAAAAGAGCTAAAGGCTTTATTTTTTCGGAAGAACCTAGAA
>JABDCQ010000034.1:4887-19417 GCA_013288075.1 Chlamydiota bacterium
AACCTAGAATAGCCGCCGGCATTTCAGATGACTGGATAAATAAATTAAAAAACTCAAAGTAAATATAAATTAATTCAATTGAATTAATAGGCATTATAATCAATAATTATTCCAAAAAAATAAGGAACTTATGTCTGAAATCTCTAGAGTTAACCCTACTAATGTATTTATTCCTGCAGATACGCGTCCACAGGACAATTCCTCTAAGTGGATGCGCGCTGCCCTCATCATTGGAGTGATTGGCCTTGCAGCCATCGTCGTAGGAACAGCGCTTCTTTGTACAAACACCCTTTCGCTAGGGCCAGCTATCGCTATAATTGGAACGGGCTCTGCCTTTGTTATTGCATCAGCTATTATGATGCTTTTAAACCGCACTAAGAAATCTCCAGAGACAAAAGCAGAAGCTCCTTCATTAAACGCCACTCCAAATCCTGAGGTTGTGACTTTTCATATTGACGAAGGGCAAAACCTTATCACTCAAGAAAAAGCCATGGACGCTCTTTATGCTAAAATTTTAAAAGATCCTACATTGGTAGATAAAGAAGAAGGCGATACTCTAGTTAGAACCATTAAAGAATTCGAAGCCACCCATCAAGAAATTCCAGATCCCACTCCTGCAGAAAAAACAAGTCTTGCTAATATTAAAAATATTAAAACCTGTATATACGGCTTGCGAGCCCTTGGATTTGCTCTTAAATTAAACAAAGAGCCAGGCGTAGATGATAAGGGAGAACTTAAAGTCAGCCCCGATGGAAATTGCTTATTTCATGCAGCGCTTGTAATGCTTAAAAGTTTTGGGC
Organism: Chlamydiota bacterium; assembly: GCA_013288075.1. Classification (GTDB taxonomy): domain Bacteria; phylum Chlamydiota; class Chlamydiia; order Chlamydiales; family Rhabdochlamydiaceae; genus JABDCQ01. Next base: position 5,688 of record JABDCQ010000034.1, read on the forward strand.
TTATGGAGCCTCAAGACACACACATGACATTAAGACAAAAAACCATCGATTATCTTATTACAAACCAAAATAACAGAGAGTTATCAAGCAAACTTCAAGAGGCGCTAGCCTCCTATAAAGAAGCTAAGGTGCAGCAGTTAAAAGAAATAGATAGACCGCATTATGTAAGCCAGCCAAAAAGCAAGGACACAGATGAAGCTATAAAAGAAATTGATACTCTTATCTCTTACTTTGAGGCCCTTGACATGCAAGACTATCTTGTCCTTGCAAAACAAGATAAATTCTTTGGCACATGTGCTGAAGTATATGCCATGGCGCATCTTTTCAATGTCACCATAAGTGTTAAATACTTTTTTCAGGGAATGCCCGGAGCAGAAGAAATTTTCAATGAAAATCAGACCAATCAAATCACCCTTAACTTCAAACAAGATGCAAAGCACTTCGATCTTCAAGTATATTGAAAGACGTAGCTTCGGAGAGGGCATTTATAGGAGTTGTAACAAAAACTAATTTTGCTTTGCAGTTAATTATTTAACTGATAGATTGCCTTGCTTTAAAGAAATTCTTTTGAGCAAAATCATGACACTTTCACGTATACAGTCGGCCGCATTTTGGGGCCTTGAAGCTTCTCTTATCGATGTTGAAGTAGATGTTAAAAAAGGAGAAAAGTTTTACTTCATTATTGTGGGCTTACCAGACACCGCTGTGAAGGAATCGAAGGATAGAGTTCTTACAGCAGTAAGAAATTCTGGTTATAGTTTGGGTCTTGTTGAATGCACAATCAATTTGGCTCCAGGAGATATCAAAAAAGAAGGTCCTCTTTACGATTTACCTATTGCTTTAGCTCTTTTGCATTCTCAAGGGATCGTTACAACTAATACTTACAAAGAATACTTGTGTGTGGGAGAACTTGGCCTTAGCGGGCAAATGCGTCCTATGAGAGGAGCTCTTTCTGCTACGTTGCTCGCTAAAAAGCTTGGGAAAAAAGGGATCATCATCCCCATCCAAAACGAGAAAGAGGCTTTATGTATTCCCGGCATTGAGGTGATTGGTGTAGAGTGTTTAAGAGATGCCGCGGCCTTTTTACAAAATCCTACAAGCTTCACAAAAAAAAGTTTTGTAGCGCCTACAGAAAAAGAAACACCTTCATTGCCCCTGGTAGATTTTTCAGAGATTAAAGGGCAGCTTCTTGCTAAAAGAGTGCTTGAAATTGCCGCTGCTGGAGGGCACAACCTTCTTCTTTTTGGACCTCCAGGCTCTGGCAAAACACTTCTTTCTAAAGCCCTTATTGGAATTCTTCCTCCCCTTTCTTTAGAAGAGGTGCTAGAAGTTACAAGAATTTATTCTCTTTTAGGGCAATGCTGCGGCCTTGTAAAAGAGCGCCCTTTTAGAGCCCCTCACCACACCATTAGTTCTGTAGGTCTTGTAGGCGGCGGAGGGATTCCTAAGCCGGGAGAAGTGACGCTAGCGCATCTAGGAGTCCTTTTCTTAGATGAACTTCCTGAATTTTCTAGATCAACGCTTGAGGTATTAAGGCAGCCTCTAGAAAATAAAAATGTCACCATTTCAAGAGCGAGACAAGCTGTCACTTTTCCCACAAACTTTATGTTCATCGCAGCTATGAATCCCTGCCCTTGCGGATTTCTTGGGCATCCCCAAAAACCTTGTCAAGATACGCCTATTCAAGTGCAGCGCTACAGAAGTAAAATTTCTGGCCCTCTTTTAGACCGCATTGATATGCATATAGAAGTGCCTGCCATGACGTATAAAGAAATGGAAAAAGATGCAAGTGCAGAGCCTTCATCAAGTGTTCAGGAAAGAGTTGTAGCCGCAAGAGAAACCCAGTACAGAAGAAATGGCCCCCTAAAAACAAACGCCCTTATTTCTGCTAAGGAAATAGCAAAATACTGTTTCCTTAATGAAGAGTGCAAAAAGTTAATGCAAAACGCCATGGAAGCCATGCACATTTCCGCTAGAGTGTATAGCCGCATCCTCAAAGTCGCAAGAACCATTGCCGACCTCGATAGCAAGCCCCTCATCGAATCCGACCACCTCATGGAAGCCCTCTCCTTCCGCGCCCTAAACGACGAATAAGAAAGAAGACTGAACAAGGAGATCTCTCTCTTTTTCTTCCTCTGTGGTTTCTTGTCTCTGTGGTTTATCTTTTGCTAAGTCGGTTGCCTACTCGGGTTAGCAAAGATAAACCACAGAGACAAGAAACCACAGAGGAAGAAAAGAGAGGGAGAGAAAAATTACTTCTCTTTGTTTATTCTTCCTTTTCTTCACCTCATGGAAGCCCTCTCCTTCCGCGCCCTAAACGACGAATAAGAAAGAAGGATGAACAAAGAGGGATAAATTTCTTTTTCTCTCTTTTTCTTCCTCTGTGGTTTCAAGTCTTCTGTGGTTTATCTTTTGCTAAGTCGGTTGCCTACTCGGGTTAGCAAAAGATAAACCACAGAGGGAAGAAACCACAGAGGAAGAAAAAGAGAGAGGTCTCTTTGTTTATTCTTCCTTTCTTTCTTCGGCAAGTTCGGGAGCTTGGAGGAGACGAGGGATGCGCTCGACAACTTCGAGGGGGTCATCATCCGCAAGAGCTGGGGCGGCGCCTAGGTCCTTGAATTTGCGCGCTGTGATTAGAACGCGGGACTCTAAGGAGCCTATACCTTTGTTATAGGATTCAACAGCGGAGGAGAGGCTTCTTCCCATTTTAGAAAAGTGCGCGCCCATATCAGAAATCCTTTTATAAAGTTCATGGCCCAAATCGCTCACCTGCTGCGCATGGCGAGACAAACTCTCTTGCTTCCAGCCGTAAGCGACAGCGCGCAAAAGGGCAATTAAGGTGGTAGGGGTTGCAATAATCACGCCTTGATCAACTCCCACTTCTATTAAAGAAGGGTCGTGCTCTAGAGCTGCGCTATAAAATGTTTCTGAAGGAAGAAATAAAATGACAAATTCGGGAGTTGGCTGGAAATGCTCCCAATAAGCTTTTTTACCAAGAGCTGTTACATGGTTCCTGACTTGTCTTGCATGGTCTTTGAGCTTAAGCTCTCTTATAGCGTCTTGATCGGTTTCTACAGCATCGAGATAGGCATCTAGAGGGGTCTTTGCATCGACAACAATCTGCTTACCTCCAGGGAGTCTCACAATAAGATCTGGTTTTAGCGCTCCATCATCTCCCATCTGATACTCTTGCTCATAAAAATCGCAGTGGCTAAGCATACCGGCTAATTCTACAACACGTCTAAGCTGCATCTCTCCCCATCTACCTCTTGTAGCAGGGGCGCGGAGCGCCTTTACTAAACTAGCGGTTTCTTTTTGGAGTTTTCTCTCTGTTTCAAGAAGTTGATGCAGTTGCGTTTTAATGGACTCATGGTCGCCCTTCCTCTCTTTTTCCAACTGACGCATACCTAAATCAAGCTTATTAAGCGTTTCTTTAACGGGGGTGATAAGCTCTGAAATCGCCTGGTGTTTTTTGTCTAACTCCCCTTTTGCTCCCTCTTGAAATTTCTCCAGAGTAACTTTAGCAATATCTAAAAAGGCGCGGTTATTATTTTGAAGAGCGTCAAAAGAAAGGGCTTTAAAGCTATTTGTTAATTGCTCATGCGATTCTTTTAGAAAAATTTCTTTTTCTAGAAGCGCGCTCTCTTTAATTTTTAGGCCAAGAATTTCTTTATCTTTAGACCTAATGATATAAATACCTATCAGGCAAAAAACAAATAAAACGATAGAAACAATTTCGAGTGTAATCATTCGTCTACATCTTCTTCTTCGGGTTCAAAATCTTCTAAAGTTTTGGACTTCTTTCCTGCAATCACACGTATTAAGGAAAGAACCCATGCAAGAATAATATAACCCCACACGCAAATCGCCAAGAGCTCAGGGAAAAAGTAAAGAATGCCGTAAAGAACAAAAATAGCTAAAATCACGGTAAAGAATACAAGCCGAAACGAGGGCACCCTAAAATGCAGAGATTTAGCACTAGGAAATTTCCATCGGCTAATCATAAAGTACCCAAGGGAAACCATGATACAGCTTAAAGCGATCGCTCTTGCCTCTTCTCCCATAGGAAAATGAAGATTAAAAAAAGGAGAAGAGAATAAAAGATTTGCCGATACAGCAGCAAGAGCTGCAGCTGGAATGGGAAGCCCTGTAAAATGTTTTTTGTGCTCTATTTGGGCTTCTATACTTTTCTTCGATTCCTTGGCCTTTATATTAAAACGCACAAGCCTTAGCACTCCGCAAATAGAAAAAAGCATGGCTCCCACAACCGCAAAAAAAGAAAGTCCCGTTCCTTGTTCAAGAGATAGGCCCTTTAACATAAGAACAGAAGGAGCTACTCCAAAAGAAATGGCATCGGAAAGAGAATCGAACACCACACCAAATTCGCTCTCAGCATGCATGACTCTTGCTACAGCTCCATCTAAAACATCTGCAAAGGCTGCTAAAAGAAGAAGAAGGACCGCTGAGTGAAGCACCTGGTATGTGCCGCTTCCAGGCTCAACCATATTAACTTTAAAAATCACAAAAAGGCCGCAAGCTAAGCCAAATGCTGTAATAATATTGGGAATTAGGTAGACTTGACGCATCTGCAACCGTCCTTAAAAAATGTTATGATGTACGCAGTGTAGCAGAAACAATATAATACTGAAAAGCGCATATACCCAAGTTAACTCAAAATTCGGTCGCTAGGCGGGATTGAAAGCTGCCGAAAATCGACGATCGCAAATGCCTCTGTATGTTATCCATACAGGGGCATTTGCGAAGCCTGCGGTCGTCGATTTTCGGCGCTTTGAACCCGCCTAGCGACCGAATTTTGAGTTAACTTGGGTATATATGAGCATACGTGACTGATCCTTTTGAGATTAGATACTATCTTTTTTTTTACTAGACTTAAAGCTTCGAAACACTATATATGGTGTATATAAAGATAAAGAGCTACTATATCTAGTAGAGCGCGAGATATAGACAAATACCTTAGATGTAAATATTTATAAAAACCCAAGAGAGGAAATCACATGGTAAAAAAATCCCTTTTAGACGAAAACTCCCTACTAGAAACGCTATCGAAAAGCTCTCTTAATACCCAAAATAACAACGCTAAAGCGACCACCTTCACTGTTGTTAAACGCAATGGCTCTCTTGTTCCTTTCAGAAAAGAAAGAATCTTTAGCGCCCTGGAAGCCGCCTTTCGCGATACAAGGAAAGTAGAAAAATCAGAGCCTTTATCAGAAGAGCTAAAAGAAATGATTCAAGAAGTTACAGAAGCTGTTATAAAACAACTTTTTGATCTCGCCTCTAAAGGAGCTTGCTTAACTGTAGAAGGAATCCAAGATTTAGTTGAAGTCACCCTGATGAAAGAGGGGCACCACGACATCGCAAGAGACTATATTATCTACCGCGATCAACATAAAAGTTTAAGAGAAGACTCTCCTCAAAATTTAAAAATCATTAGAAAAGATGGCACTTCTGTCCGCTTCAATCCGATGAAAATCGCCTCTTCTATTGAAGCTGCTTTTCGCCGCACCCGCCATATTGATGGCCCTTCAACAGAAGAAATTATTGAGGCTGTAAATGTGCTCACCCAAAGAGTTGTAGCAAAAACTGTCGGCAATGCAAAAGCTGGTCATGCTCTGCACGCCTCTTTTATCCAAGATGAAATTGAGCAACAACTGATGCGCGAAGGGTTTTATACTGTTGCTAAAGAATTCATTCTTTATAGAGCGGCAATGGGAGAACAATCGGTTGCTGTTTCAGAGGAAAAGCCTAGCACAGAAGAAGGATCAAAGCGTCGATTTACTTATATCAAAACAGATGGCACAAGTGAAATCATCACAGAAAAACAGCTTGAAAAAACTCTTAATTTCGCTTGCAGAGGACTTGAAGATCTTGTTTCCAAAAAAGAGCTCCTAGAAACTTCTATAGCCAACTTCTACGAAGGCATTAGAGAGAGCGAAGTGGATGTCTCTAATATTATGGCAGCAAGAATAAAAATTGAAATTGAGCCCGCCTATTCTAAAGTAGCTGCCCGCCTTCTTTTAAATGTTCTTTATAAAGAAAGCTTAGGGATCACTACACAAGATCCTTCCTTAGAATCAAAACATAGAGAATATTTCAAAAAATATATCTCTTACGCTATCTCTTTAGAAAGATTGAGCCCAGCGCTTTTAGAATACGATCTTGATCTTCTATCAAAAGCGATGGAACTTCAAAGAGATGATAAATTCTCTTACTTAGGCCTGCAAACTTTATATGACCGCTACTTCATTCATAGCGATCAAAGACGCTTAGAAACGCCCCAAATCTTCTGGATGCGCGTTGCTATGGGCCTTGCTCTTAAGGAAAACGAGAAGAAAAATGAGTACGCAATTGAATTCTACAATATCTTATCGAAGTTTTCCTTCACATCAAGTACGCCTACTTTGTTTAATTCAGGCACCATGACATCGCAGTTAAGTTCTTGCTACCTCTCTACTGTCATGGATGATCTTAGCCACATTTTCAAAGTGATCTCCGATGACGCTCAGCTCTCTAAATGGGCAGGAGGCATTGGAAATGACTGGTCAAATGTAAGAGCTACAGGCGCTCGCATTAAAGGGACAAATGGAAAAAGCCAAGGCGTTATTCCTTTCTTAAAAGTAGCTAACGATACAGCTGTAGCAGTGAATCAGGGTGGAAAGAGAAAGGGGGCTATGTGCGCTTACCTAGAGACGTGGCACTTAGATATTGAAGACTTTCTTGAGCTGCGCAAAAACACAGGCGATGAAAGAAGACGTACACACGATATGAATACGGCTAACTGGATCCCTGATCTTTTCATGAAAAGAGTTTCTTCTAATGAGATGTGGACGCTTTTTAGCCCAAGTGACACCCCTGACTTGCACGATCTTTATGGCTCAGCTTTTGAAAAGAGATATGCTGAATATGAAAAAATGGTCGAAGAAGGAAAAATCAAGCTTTATAAAAAGATAGAAGCGCTTCAGCTTTGGAGAAAGATGCTTAGCATGCTCTTTGAAACAGGGCATCCATGGGTCACATTCAAAGACCCTTCTAATATCCGCTCCCCTCAAGACCATGTAGGAGTTGTCCATAGCTCAAATCTTTGTACAGAGATTCTGCTTAACACCTCAGCCTCAGAAACAGCTGTTTGCAACCTAGGTTCTATTAATCTTCCTGAACACATGACCCCAAATGGCCTTGATGAGAAAAAATTAAGCGCTACAATCCGCACAGTTGTCCGCATGCTTGATAACGTGATCGATATCAACTACTACCCCACCATTGAAGCGAAAAATGCGAACCTGCGCCATCGTCCTATTGGCCTTGGTTTAATGGGCTTCCAAGATGCGCTTTATGTCCAAAACATTGGATATGGAACAAGCGAAGCTGTAGCTTTTGCCGATAAGAGCATGGAGCTTATTTCTTATTACGCTATTTTAGCATCAAGTGAGCTTGCCAAAGAAAAAGGAACCTACGAAACATATAAAGGCTCGAAATGGGATAGAGGCTTTCTTCCTATAGATACCATAGATCTTCTTGCAAAAGAAAGAGGAGGCTATCTAGAGATGAATAAAGACACAACATGCGACTGGGCTCTTGCTAGAGAATCGATTAAAAAGTACGGCATGCGCAATAGCAACACCATGGCAATTGCTCCAACAGCTACCATTTCAAATATCACAGGAGTGACGCAGTCCATAGAGCCTATGTATAAGCATCTTTTTGTGAAATCTAATCTCTCAGGCGAATTTACTATCGTTAATGAGTATTTAGTAAAACGCCTAAAAGAGCTTAATCTTTGGGATCAAGAGATGCTCGATGATCTTAAATATTTCGATGGATCTATTGCTGAGATTGAAAGAGTGCCTCAAGACATTAAGCAGATTTTTGTCACAGCCTTTGAAATTGACCCTGAATGGCTCATTGAATGCGCAAGCAGAAGACAAAAGTGGATTGATATGGGACAATCCCTTAACCTCTATATGCATGAGCCAAGCGGCAAGAAACTTCACCAAATGTATCTATCAGCTTGGACTAAAGGTCTTAAAACTACCTACTACCTACGCACTTTAGCTGCAACGCAAATTGAAAAATCTACAATGGATGTCAATAAGCGTGGAATTCAGCCGCGTTGGATGAAAAATAAATCAGCCTCTAGCAATATCCAGCTCCAAAGAGATGAAGTTGAAACAAAAGAAGACCCCATTGTTGCTAAAAAAGAGCGTCCTATAGCTTGTAGCATGGAAGAAGGTTGCGAGAGCTGTCAATAATATAATACGGAGCAAAAAAATGTCTGAGACTAGAACACAAGAAGCTCTTGAAAAAAGAGTGAATGTCGATGAGAAAAGACTCATTAACTGCAACACTGTCGACGTTAACCAACTCATGCCCCTTAAATATAAGTGGGCATGGGAACATTACCTCAATGGGTGCGCAAACCATTGGATGCCTACAGAAGTTCCTATGGGAAAAGATATAGAGCTTTGGAAATCTAACGATTTAAGCGATGATGAAAGACGTGTCATCATGAGAAACCTAGGATTTTTTAGCACAGCTGAAAGCCTTGTTGCGAATAACATCACACTTGCCATTTTTAAACATGTCACAAACCCAGAAGCGCGCCAGTATCTGCTTCGCCAAGCTTTTGAAGAAGCAATCCATACGCATACATTCCATTACATCGTTGAATCCCTCTGCTTAGATCAAGGCGAGGTGTTTAACATGTATAATGAAATCAATAGCATCCATGCCAAAGACGCCTTTGAAATGGAGCTAACAGGAGATATCCTTAAAGAAGGATTTACAACAGATACGCCTGAAGGAGCTCAGAAATTCTTAGAAAACTTAATTGGTTTTTATATCATCATGGAAGGCATTTTCTTCTATAGCGGCTTTGTGATGATCCTCTCCTTTAATAGACAAAACAAAATGACAGGCATTGGAGAGCAGTTCCAATATATTTTAAGAGATGAAACTATCCACTTAAATTTTGGGATTGATTTAATTAATGGAATTAAGGAAGAAAACCCAAGTCTTTGGACACCTGCTTTCCAAGAACATATCATCAGCCGCGTAAAAAAAGCTGTAGAGCTTGAAGTGGCTTACGCCCAAGATTGCCTTCCTACGGGAATTTTAGGATTAACAGCTGCCATGTTCCGCGACTACGTAGAGCATATTGCCGATAGACGCCTTGAAAGAATTGGCCTAAAGCCTCTTTATCGCTCAAAAAATCCATTCCCTTGGATGAGTGAAACAATCGACCTTGGAAAAGAGAAAAACTTCTTCGAAACAAGAGTCAACGAATACCAGTCCTCCTCCACCCTCACCTGGTAAGACTAGAACAGAGAGGGATTTTCTCTCTCTCTTTTCTTCCTCTGTGGTTTCTTCCCTCTGTGGTTTATCTTTGGCTAAGCTGAGTAGTCCAACGACTTAGCGAAAGATAAACCACAGAGGGAAGAAACCACAGAGGAAGAGAAGAGAGAGAGTAATGCCCTCGCTGTTATTCTTCTTAAGATCTAGATTGTTAAAGACTTATAAAAAAAAATTTAAAAACCGTTTTTTTTAAATATGTAGATTGATAAAATATTTTCTTTTCTCAAAGGATATCAATGTCTACATCAAGTATTTCCTCGAGCGCACCCGTTGCCTCTACCTCTAATGAAACAACAGGTAGCAATCCTCTTCTTGATGCAATACAAATTAAGCGGAACACTTCTAGGGAAAAATTATATGAACTAGCCATAACAAATGCTCCTCTCGAAAAAGATTCTGAGGTTTTATCTGCAAGGCAAATTCGCTTTCGTCTTGAAAGATCAAGACTTAAAGCTGTGGCAGATCGCATCGTTGCCATTGCAAGAAAAAATAAGCAAATACTAAGTGCATCTCCCTCCTCTAATACGTCTATCAAAGACCTTGTAAATAAGGAAAAAGCTAAAAAAATCAGAGAAAGCTTAGCCGAAAACAAATCTGATACCGATTAATCGTTGTTTTTCTTTCTTTTTCTTGGCGCATCCTTTATTCTCTTAAGTTATTAATTAAGGAAAAGGCATGACGCACCATACACAGATTTTACAAAATAAGGGCGATCGCTACGGTGATTTTGTTCTAACAAACATTCTCCCCATTGAAGAGCTTAAGTGTGAATTGAAAGAGATTGAGCATATGCCAACGGGCGCGAAAATCATGCACATTGATGCTGATGATAAGGAAAATCTTTTCTGCCTCTCTTTTCAAACACTCCCTTCAAACTCTAATGGTGTTGCCCATATTCTTGAGCATACAGTGCTTTGCGGCTCTAAAAAGTTCCCTGTAAAAGATCCTTTTTTTGCCATGGGAAGAAGGAGCTTAAACACTTTTTTAAATGCGCTTACAGGATCTGATTTCACTTGCTATCCAGCAGCTACTCAAGTAGAAAAAGACTTTTATAATTTATTAGAAGTGTATCTTGACGCCGTTTTTCACCCAGAACTTAAAGAGCTTAGTTTTTTACAAGAAGGACATAGGCTAGAATTTTTAGAGCCAGCGGATGTAACCACGCCCCTTGTCTTTAAAGGAATTGTCTTTAATGAAATGAAAGGAGCTTTAGCTTCTGCAGAATCTAGGCTTTGGCACGCCATGATGGAAGAGCTTTGCAAAGATTTGCCCTATGCTCATAATTCAGGCGGCGATCCTAAAGAAATTCCTAGCCTTACCTATGAGCAATTAAAAGAATTCCATCAGATGTTTTATCAACCGAGTAGATGCCTATTTTTCTTCTATGGCAACCTTCCTTTAAAAGGGCATTTAGATTTTATTCTTAAACATTGCTTAGCCTCTGCTAAGGCGCTCTCTCCTTTACCTTCTATTCCTAAACAAAAACGCTTCAAAGAGCCTGTATTTAAAAAGGTAAAATTCCCGGTCACTGAAACAGAGGAACTAGGCTCTCGCACCATGGTTGCCTTTGGATGGCTTACAGCGCCTCTTTTGAACCAAGAAGATGTGCTTGCATTAAGCGTTTTAGACTCTGTTTTAATGGATACCGATGCTTCACTTCTTAAACTTCCTTTACTGAATTCTGAGCTCTGCATTCAAGCGGACGCCTTTATGGATACGGAAATGAGCGAAGTGCCTTTAGTGATTGTGTGCAAAGGAACAGAAGAAAAGCATGCAGATGCCCTTGAAAAAATCTTAAGAGATGCTCTTCTAAATATTGTAGAAAAAGGAATACCCTCTCATCTTATTGAGTCTGCTCTTCATCAGTTAGAATTTTCACGCTCAGAAATTACAGGGGATCACTCTCCTTTCGGACTAACCTTATTTATGCGCGCAGCTTTAGGAAGACAGCATGGAGTAAACCCTGAAAATGCCCTTCAGATTCATACTCTTTTTGATAACTTAAGAGAGCTTATTAAAGATCCGCACTATTTAACAGATCTTATTAAAAAGTACCTACTAGATAACACCCACTTTGTAAGGCTTACCGTCATTCCTGACGCCCTTGTTGCAGAAGAGGAAGTAAAAGCTGAAGAAGGCATGCTTAAAAATATCAAAGCCGCCCTTTCAGAAAAAGACATTAAACATATTCTTGATCAAACGATTGCTCTTGAGAAATATCAAGAAGAAACAGAATCACAAGATATTGCTTGTTTACCTAAAGTCGATTTAAGCGATGTTCCTGTTTTAGCGCGTAAATTTATTCTTAAAGAAGAGGAAGTAAGAGGGTTAACCGTTTTCCATCACGATTGCTTCACTAATCATATTATCTATGCAGATTTAATCTTTGATCTTCCCTCCCTTTCAGAAGAGGAGCTTCTTTACCTCCAACTATTTAATGTGCTTCTTCCTGAGCTTGGCGCAGGGAAAAGAAATTATGCAGAAAATCTAGAATATCACCACGCTTATACAGGCGGCATTGGGTGTTCAACCTCGCTGCATGTACAAGCCTATGATCCCCTTCTCATGCGTCCTTGTTTAAGCATTAGAGGAAAAGCGCTTTATCGCAATACCGAAAAGCTTTTCGCAATTCTTCAAGAAACCGTAACAAGTGCGCGCTTTGATGAGAAAAAAAGAATCAAAGAACTCATCTCCCAATTGCATAACGCCCTTCTTGGGCGCCTCTCAAAAAATGCGCTTAGATACGCGATTCAACTTTCTTTAAGCGGCTTTGGGGAAGCTCCTCATATTAGTAACCAGTGGCATGGTCTTGCTTTCTATCATTTTATTCATGAGTTAACCCAAGATTTAAATAAAAAGCTGCCTCTTATTATGGAGAAGCTAAACGCACTAAAAGAAAAAGTATTATGCACCAAAAATCCTCACCTTGTGTTAAGTGCAGATAAGGAGATGTATTTCCATCTTCTATCAAAGAATTTCTACGGCTTACTTGATCTTCCTCAAAAAGATTTTATTCCGTGGAAAGCAAATTTTAGTTTGAATACGGTTTCTTCTCAGGCAAGAGTGATTGCAACACCTGTTGCCTACAACGTAAAAGCTTTTGAGGCTCCTGCCTACCTCCACCCTAATTCCCCAGCGCTTACTGTAGCGACACATCTTTTTGAAAACAAAGTCCTTCATAGAGCCATTAGAGAGCAAGGCGGGGCTTATGGGGCCGGAGCCAGCTACAACCCCACTGTTGGAGCCTTCTATTTCCACTCCTATAGAGACCCGCATATTGAAAACACATTAAAAATATTTGATGCATCTATCGACTTTATCGCCGATCAAAAATTTAATGATACTGATCTTGAAGAATCCAAACTTGAAGTTGTTCAACATCTCGATATGCCAACAGCTCCAGGAAGTAGAGCTATTACCGCCTACTCTTGGCATAGAGCAGGTAAAACCCCTGAGATGAGGCAAAGCTATAGGGACCGCCTTTTAGCTGTAACTTCAAAAGAAATCGCAGAAGTAGTGCAAAAAACTTTACTTTCCAAAAAAGATACAGGAACAATTGTTACATTTGCAGGAAGCGGCCTTCTTGAAAAAGAAAATAAACACTTACCTGTATTCCCTATTTAAAAATTGAACTATGTTTGAATTAATTCCGACTATTGCAATTTAATGCAAACTCAATTATGATGCATGCAAAATTAGTTATAAGGAGAATTACATGTCAACAATCTGTACAATGTTTAAAAGTCAGGAAGGGCGTAAAACTTTAGGTATAAATATTATCACTAAGCCTATCGTAGCTGCTGGCGCAAATGCAGGAGCTGCTGTGGCAGTTGCAGCTATTGCAAAAAGCGTTACCTTAGGAGCTGGCGCTATTTTTGGAGCGGTTTCCGCCCCTTTAGCTTACGGACTTTTCTTCCCTATTCAATTAGCCTTTAATAAAGCGCTTAAAATCACAGATCAAGACAGCTTAAAAGCAAAACGTGTGGAGCTACTTGCTGGACTTATCGCTGCTGTTGCAGCCATTGTTATCACTGCAGCCATCCTTACAGCTTGCGGCATGCCCATTAACTACGGCATGGCATTTGCTTTAGGATCCCCCATGATTGCTTTTGTGTTCCTTAAATACTTAATCGATTCTAAAAACCTAAGCAAAAATAATAATCCACCAGTTGTTACGCCAACGCCGACGCCTGCCCCTGATTCTACTCCTACTCCTACTTCTACCCTTGCACCTGTGCCTAAAAAAGAAGACATAAGCACAAAACTTAATAGGATTGCAAACAAGGCCGTAAACGGGGAAAAGGACGCTGACGAGTTCTACCAAAATTGCAAAAGCTTGGCAAGGGTCAATAGAGATAAAC
>JABDCQ010000035.1:0-16113 GCA_013288075.1 Chlamydiota bacterium
TTACGGCTCTTTGAGCCTTAAGAAGTAGACTCGGGCCTGCTTTTCTTTCTGCGGGCTCTTAAATAAAAATTATAATTATTGTTGCATTTGATTTTGTTTTAGTTTTTATGTGATTTATGTAATAATTCTGGTTTTGTTAAAAAAACAGGTGAATTATGTCATTTAATGAGTCTTTAAGAACAGATAACGGTCATATTTTTAGGCGTCTTTATGATGTTATGAGAACTGATCCTTTAAACGATCCTGGAAAATGCGCGCGTGTTAAAAACACAGATATTGCAATTGCAGCAATAGCCATGGCCCTTATTTTTCTAGGTGGAGCAGCCTTGCTTATGTGGGGAGCTTGTACTAATAGTTTTGCGTTTGGACACTCAGCCATAGCTTTTGGTGCAGTTCCTTCGTTGCTGATTGGAACTGTAGGGGTGTTCCTTCTTGTCCTTCATATGAAGAACAAAAAAGCTGAAGGTACTAAACTGTTGACTGACGTTACTAAACTGTTAACGTTAGAAGAAAATGCTAAAATTGCATGTTCAAAAATTAAAGAAAATGGAAATTTTCAGCCGCGACCAAATAATTAATTTGAGGTAAGCGAAAAAGGCGTTTTGGGGTTATCCCAAAACGCCCTTTTTTTACTTTAAAATTAGGGTAGCCGAAGGTAAAACTCGATAAAGAGAGAAGTTTTTTTATTCTCTTTCCCCCCTCTGTGATTTCTTGTCTCTGTGGTTTAATCTTTGGCTAACCCGAAGCCTCCAAAAGACTTGCATTTTTTCACCACAGAGACAAGAAACCACAGAGAGGGGAAAGAGAGAGAGCGTTTGCCTTTCTCTTTTCTTTCTGTGGTTTGTCCTCTGTGGTGGAAAAAATTAGTAGTCCATGCCTCCCATGCCACCCATGCCGCCATGAGCTGGGGCTGAAGCTTTATCATCTACATCTTCTGTGATGATGGCTTCTGTTGTAAGAAGAAGGGAAGCGATAGAGGCTGAGAGTTCAATCCCCATACGCACAACTTTTGTAGGGTCCAAAATTCCCATTTTGAGCATATTGCCAAACTGGTCATTCTGAGCATCCCATCCTTCATACGTTTCCATTGAAGCCACTTTTTGCACGATGATAGAGCCTTCTTTTCCTGCATTTTCAGCAATTTGACGAAGAGGGTAGCTAAGCGCTTTCATAATGATCTCAACACCTACTTTAGTGTCGCCTTTAAGCGTTTGGCTCAGTTTCTCTAAAACAGGGATGCAGCGGATAAGCGCTATGCCGCCGCCTGGAAGAATGCCTTCTTCAACAGCTGCTTTTGTTGCATGGTGCGCATCGTCTACACGGTCTTTTTTCTCTTTCATTTCAATTTCTGTAGCAGCTCCTACGTGAATGATCCCTACGCCGCCTGTGAATTTTGCAAGGCGCTCTTGAAGCTTTTCTTGGTCGTAACTAGAGGTGCTCTCTGTTATCTGTCTTCTGATAAGCTCGCTTCTTGCTTTGATCGTTTCTTTTGAGCCCGCTCCATCAACAAGTGTTGTGTCTTCTTTTCCTACAACAGCCTTTTTCACTTTTCCAAGCATGTCAAGCGTGACAGTGTCTAGCTTAATCCCTACTTCCTCACTGATAAGCTGTCCGCCTGTTAAGATAGCAATATCTTCAAGCATCGCTTTTCTTCTGTCTCCAAAGCCAGGAGCTTTAACAGCACAAACTTTTAATCCAGCGCGGATTCTATTGACAACAAGCGTTGCAAGAGCTTCGCCTTCTACATCTTCTGCAATGATAAGAAAAGGTTTACCCGTTTCAGCAACAGCTTGAAGAAGAGGGAGGAAGTCTTTCATCGATCCAATTTTTTTCTCGTAAATAAGAACAAAAGCGTCTTCTAAAACAGCTTCTTGGTCCTGAGCGCTCGTAATGAAGTAAGAGGAGAGGTAGCCTCTATCAAAATTCATCCCTTCTACAACATCAAGCGTTGTTTCAAATCCTTTGCCTTCTTCTACGGTAATGGTTCCGTCTTTGCCAACTTTTTCCATTGCTTTGGCAATGATGCCTCCAATTTCTGTATCGCCATTTGCAGAAATGGTTGCAACTTGAACGATTTCTTTATGGTCTTGAATAGGTTTGCTAAGGCGTTTAATTTCTTGAACGATCTCTTTAACAGCTAGTTCAATCCCTTTTTTAATTTCCATAGGGTTTGCTCCGGCCGTCACGTTGCGAAGCCCTTCGCTATAGATGGCTTCTGCAAGAACGGTTGCCGTAGTGGTTCCATCGCCTGCTTTATCAGCGGTTTTGCTTGCAACTTCTTTAACCATTTGCGCGCCCATGTTTTCGTGCTTATCTTCAAGCTCAATCTCTTTTGCAACAGTCACACCGTCTTTTGTGATGTGAGGCGGTCCATAAGGTTTATCGATGGCAACGTTGCGGCCTTTAGGGCCTAGAGTCACTTTTACAGCAGAAGCTAAAGTGCGCACGCCCTTTAAAATCTTTTGACGCGCTTCTTCTTTGAATTTAATATTTTTTGGAGACATAGTTTCATTTCCTTGTATTAGTTGATAATTGCGATTAGGTCTTCAGATTTTAAAATGATGAACTCTTCATCATCAACACTCACTTCTTGTCCTGAATATTTATCCATAAGAACGGTATCTCCAATAGATACAGCGATAGGAATCAGCTTTCCTTCTTTTGAAGTTAACCCTGTGCCAACGGCGACAACTTTAGCTCTTTCTTGTTTCTTTTTTGCAGCATCGGGAAGGATAATTCCCCCTTTAAGCGTTTCTTCTTTTTCTAAACGTTTTACAACAACGCGATTGCCAAGCGGCTTAAGAGTCATTTTCTTTACAGTTTGTGTCATATAGGATCCCCTAGGTAGTTAAAAAAAACCATCCTTATACCACAGATCCGATATTTTTTCGAGAATTACCCAAAAAAAAGAGAAATAGCTTCTTTTTTTTCTTCTCTCTGTGTGCTCTCTCGATCTCTGTGGTAAAAAAATATGCTAACACGTTAGATGCGGGCGTTCTGTTATAATTTTTACCACAGAGATCGAGAGAGCACACAGAGAGAAGAAAGAAAGAGGAATAAAAAACTTTCTTAGCGGTTGTATTGTTCCGTGACAGGAAATCATAAATTTTTTACAGTTCTGATTTAAAAAAACTGGGGTACGCATGTTATTAGCTAGAAAAGATGTTTTGGAAAAAGATAAATGGAATGTAGAGGCGCTTTATCCTTCTTTAGAAGAATGGGAAAAAGATTTTAAGGTTTGGGAAGGGGTAGAAAATGGAGTGAGATGGCCTAATATTGCCTCCTATAAAGGAAGGCTAGGGGAGCGTGCAGAGGTGTTAAATGAATTGTTTAATGCATGCACAGCGCTTGATCGTCAGTTATCTAAGCTTTATACCTATGCCCATTTAAGACACGATGAGGATGTAGCAAATGACACTTTTAAGCATGCCTATATTAAAATTTTATCCCTTTGCCATAAATTAAGAGAAGAGACCTCTTGGATTGAGCCCGAGATTTTGGATCTTCCTCAAGAGACATTAGATAAATATTTAAAAGCAGATTCCTTAAAAGATTATGCCCTTTATCTAGAAAAAATGATTCGTATGAAGCCGCATACGCTTTCTGCTGAGAAAGAAGAACTTTTAGCCCTTGCTGGCAGGCCCCTTGAAACATCTCAAAAAGCCTTTAGCGCCTTTAATAATGCCGATTTAAAATTTCCTAGCATTAAGGATGAAAAAGGAGATTTAAGAGAATTATCCCATGGAAAATTCCTCTTATACTTAAGAGACTCTGATCGAACCCTTAGAGAGAACGCTTTTAAAACGGTCCATAAAAGTTTTGCTTCTTATGAAAATACAATCTGTGAACTTATTAATGGGCAGCTTCAGCGGCATGTTTTTGAGAGGCGGGCAAGAAATTACTCCTCTTGTTTAGAAGCAGCCCTTTTTCCTCATCAGATTGATTTAGCCGTTTATAAAACCCTTATTCAGACGGTGCGCTCTTGCTTGCCCTCTTTACATAAGTATATGGCCCTTAGAAAAAAACTTTTTGGCTATAGCGAGCTTCATCTTTATGATATGCACGTGCCCTTAGTTAGCGATGTGGATTTTAAAATTGGGTATGAGGAAGGCGAAAAACTTGTCGTTGATTCGGTAGCTCCCTTAGGAGAAGAATATCAAAATATTTTAAGAAAAGGGCTTTTAGAAGATAGATGGGTGGATCGCTATGAAAATGCGCAAAAACGCTCAGGAGCTTATTCTAGCGGGTGCTACGATAGTATGCCCTATATATTAATGAACTACCAAAACACACTAAGCGATGTAAAAACTCTTGCTCATGAAGCTGGGCATAGCATGCATAGCTACTTTAGCAACAAGAATCAGCCCTATCAGTACTCCTCTTACCCCATATTTGTAGCTGAGGTGGCCTCAACATTTAATGAGGAGCTTCTTTCTATGCATATGCTCTCTAAAATGGAAGATCCGAAAAAAAGAGCTTATTTGATTAACCAAAAAATTGATGATATTAGAGCGACATTCTTTAGACAAACCATGTTCGCTGAATTTGAGCTTAAGTTGCATGAGTGGGCAGATCAAGATGTGCCTTTAACCCCCACTCTTTTAAAAGCTGAATATTATAAGCTCAATAAAGAGTATTTTGGGGAAGATGTAGTTGTAGATCAAGAAGTGGAAATGGAATGGGCGCGCATCCCTCATTTCTATTACAACTTTTATGTCTATCAATACGCTACAGGAATAAGCGCTGCTTTAGCTTTAGCCGAGCATGTACAAAAAGAAGGGGATAAGGCAAGAAGAGACTATCTTCGCTTTTTATCGTCTGGTTGCTCAAAATATCCGATCGATTTGCTAAAGCTTGCAGGAGTAGATATGACAAGTCCTAAGGCTGTAGAAGCAGCAGCTTCTCGCTTTGATAGTCTAGTCAAAGAATTAGAAACTCTTTTACTTGCTGAAAATTCCAGGAAGTAGTATTTATACACGGGACCAACGAAGACTTGAAATTTGAGATACTATGCGAAAGATTAAAGTAAAAAGCACGTTTGTAATCATTAATGAAAAAGGGCTCCATACACGCCCTTCTACAGAGCTTGTAAAATGCGCCTCTTCTTTTAAATCGCAGGTCACCCTTATTTACCAAGACTATACGGTTAATGGAAAATCTCTTTTAGGTATTCTTATGCTAGCTGCTGCAAGAGGCGCCAAAATCACCATAGAAGCTATTGGTGAAGATGCCACAGAAGCTGTAGCTAGCATCCTCAAACTTGCCGGCAACAAATTCAACATCAACTACTAGAGCCCGTGCCCGTGTGCGTGCCCGTGCCCTTGCCCGAAAATTCGAATTCGGGCACGGGCACGGGCACGGGATTATTCTTCGACGGGGATGGTTTTGTCGAAAATGTCTTTTTTGCAGAAGAGGGGAATGTTATTGGCCATAGCAAGGACAAGGCAATCGCTTGGTCGTGCATCGATTTCAAGGATTTGTTTGGTCTCTCCGATTTTTTGCTCTAGAAAAAGACGTGCAAAGTAAATTGTGTCTTCTACATCGCTAATAACAATCTGAAGAATATTGATATCGAACCCTTTAAAGATGGCGTTCATGAGATCGTGGGTAAAAGGTCTTGGTTTTTCCTCTTGTGTAAGCAGGTTTTGTAGATCAAGTCCAACATGAGGAGCGGTATAAATGGCAAACTTCTTTTTTTCATTTCCCAAAATGATGACAGTATAAGCCTTCGACTGCATGATTTTATGAAAAGTCACAGGAACAAGTTCTAAGCTCATAGGAAATAACCTAAAAATAAGTACTTACACTTCTATTTAAATTAGGCTTCTTTATATTTCTACATTTTTATTTAATGACGACTTGACCATCAAGAAAGCCAATGATCACTCTTCCCGCCAGATGGAAAAAGAAACCAGTCTCCACAACTCCCGGTAAGTGAATGAGGGCTTCATGATCGTCTTTCGGATTGTCGCGTGGTTTTTGAAAGTGGATATCGTAGATGTAATTGCCGTTATCGGTGATGAATAGATTTCCTTCATTAGTTATTCTAAAAGCTCCTGTAAAGCCGAGCTTTTCTATTTTGTGTTCGGTTGCCTTATAGGCAAAGGGCAGAACCTCTACAGGCAGCTTTCTTTTCCCAAGTTTTGAGACAAGTTTAGTCTCATCGACAATCACAATCATTTCTTTGCTCATGCTTGCCACAATTTTTTCCCGAGTAAGTGCGCCGCCGCCTCCCTTGATCATTTGCTTTAGCGGATCTATTTCATCAGCTCCATCCACTGTGATATCAAGAAAGGTGAGGGAATTGATGTCGATTAAAGGGATCCCTTCTTTTTTAGCTTGCTCAAGCGAGGCAAGGGAACTTGCTACCGCTTTTATTTTTAATCCCTCGTTTTGGCAGCGAAGGGCCAAATGCTTAATAAAGTAAGCAGCTGTGCTCCCCGTTCCAAGCCCTACAAGCATTCCGTCTTGGATAAGGCTTGCAGCTTGCTTGCCAATGTTGTTTTTTATAGATTCTTCTGTCATAGCATTATATTGGGAAAAAAGCCGATTCCTCACAAGGGAAAAAAAAGAGCTTTATTTTGAATAAAACCTTTGATATGCTGAACCCTGGGGCTTTGAAAATTAGATAAGGAGACAGAATGAAAGACAAGAGAAAAGCACTTGCAGATGAAAGTCAAAAGACAAGAAAAGTACGAGAAAAACTTGTTAAATATTGGGATGGAATAGAAGGCCAGGTGACTCCTGAGGCTTTAGAGGAAAAGACTGTAGAAATTCGGGAATGGATTGCTCGTCATGCTCAAGATAGAGTGTCTTTTAAATCAAAAAATATTTCTTTATTCGATGCCAACCAAAACACAGCAAAACTCAGCAAAAAAGTTGTAGAACTAGCAGAGCAGCTAAAGTGTGAACTTGGGTATAAATTAGAAAAAGAGTAATATATTCTTTTTCCAATTTATACTTAGGGTTTCCTTATGAGAAATGTGATTGATCATTTGAGCGAACGTGGGTTTATTGATGCTGTAACAAGTGAAGAGCTTGCAAAAAAAACGGATCAGCCTATTAAACTTTATATAGGATTTGATCCGACAGCTGATAGCCTTCATCTAGGAAACCTCGTAGGAATTATGGCCCTTGCCTGGTTCCAGCGTTTTGGGCATACACCTGTTGTGATATTAGGTGGCGCTACAGGAAGAATTGGGGATCCTTCGGGAAAAAGCACGGAAAGACCTCTTTTATCTGATGAAACAATTAATTCTAATGTCTTAAGTATTTCTAAGCATTTCGAAAAAATGCTGGATTTTTCTGTCCCTAACCATCCCTTAATCATCAATAATAACGCTTGGTATTCTGAAATTTCTCTTGTCGATTTTTTGCGCGATGTAGGAAAGCATTTCCGCTTAGGCACAATGCTTGCAAAAGATAGCGTGAAGTCGCGCGTTTCCTCAGAAGAGGGAATGAGCTTCACAGAGTTTAGCTACCAGCTGCTTCAAAGCTACGATTTTCATCATTTATATAAAAATCATGGCGTAGTGCTCCAGATGGGGGGAAGTGATCAGTGGGGAAATATTACAGCTGGCATTGAATATGTAAGAAAAGTTGCCCACCAGACTGTGTATGGGGCTACATTCCCTCTTATTACAAGAAGTGATGGGAAGAAGTTTGGTAAATCAGAAGAAGGGGCTATTTGGCTCTCCTCTGATAAATGCTCTCCTTTCCAGTTTTATCAATATTTGGTGCGCGTAGCAGATAGCGATGTGATTCAGCTCCTGCGCATGCTGACGTTTTTAGAATTAGAAGAGATTTTATCTATCGAAGCCTCTATGAGCCAAAAAGATTATGAACCGAATACTGCGCAAAAAAAACTTGCCGCAGAAGTTACCCGTTTTGTTCATGGGGATGAGGGGCTAGGACTTGCTCTTAAAGTCACAGAAGCTGCAGCTCCAGGATCTAGTACTGAGCTTAACCCCGCTGTGTTAGAACAAATCGCAGCTGATATGCCTAATGCAACATTAAAATATGCAGATGTTGTAGGCCAGAAATATGTCGATATCGCTGTAAAGGTGGGCCTTCTTTCAAGTAAGGGCGAAGCTAACCGCCTTATAGAAAACGGAGGCGCCTACTTAAATAACGAAAAAGTGACAGATACTCAGCTGCGCTTTCAAGAAAGTTCTGTCATCGGCTCAAAATACATCCTCCTCGCCGCTGGCAAAAAGAAAAAAATGCTCCTCACCCTCGAACCCTAAGAAGAAGAGAAGAATTAACAGGATGGACAAGATTAGGGCAGGATATACAGGATGAAGAAAGTATAGAAAAGAGGGTATTTTTTTCTTTCTTCTCTCTGTGTTCTCTGTGATCTCTGTGGTAAAAATTATCGCAGAACATTGCATCTAACAGGTTAGCATATTTTTTTTACCACAGAGATCACAGAGAACACAGAGAGAAGAAAGAAAGATTTTCCCTCTCTTTAATCTTTCTTCATCCTGTATATCCTGTCCTAATCTTGTCCATCCTGTTGTTTTTCTTCTCTTCTTTCTTCTTTTTTCTGGGCAGATATTAAATTTTTTATGGGTGATTTTGTGTTAAGGAAAAAAATTACTTGATTCAAAATCAAAGGGATAGAACAATGGGTTAAAACTTAAGTTATAACCCCATAAACCCTCGTAAGGAGATAAAAATATGACAACGATCACTAAAAAGAAACTCATACAGGTGATTTCTAAAGATCGTGGAGTGCATCCGAATGATGTGCGTAATGTGATACAATCTTTTTTAGATAAAATGACAGACTGCCTTTCGCGCGGAGATAGACTGGAATTTCGCGATTTTGGGGTATTTGAGATCGTTTTAAGAAAGCAAAAAATTGGACGTAACCCCAAGAATGCCGGAGTGCCTATTGTGATTCCTGCAAGAGCAGGCGTGAAATTTACCCCAGGTAAAAAAATGCGTAAGCTTATTGAAAAACCAGGCGTTCCAAATTAAAGAAAAATATAGCAGGGGAGAGTAAATTTTTTATTCCCCTCTTTTTCTTCCTCTGTGGTTTCAAGTCTTCTGTGGTTAAAAAAAATATAAGTCTTTTGTGGGCTCAAGCTTAGCTAAGATATAAACCACAGAGACAAGAAACCACAGAGGGAAGAAAGAGGGGGAAATCTTATTCCCTCATGCGTTTTTCCTCCTGCTTCGTTCTTTCCTATGTATATTCTATTTTTTTATATACATCCTCTCTGTTCTTCTTGGTTGAAAAATATTCAGATTTGTTTATAATTGTTCCAAAAGTTTAAGATAATCCAAATTAGAGGAATTTACCTTGTCCTTTCCTAAATTGTTGTTAATTGGCTCACTTGTCGTCTTTTCTCTTATCGGTGTTGTAGGGGTGCGTAAGAAATTTTTTACACCTCCTCCTTCTCAAGCTGTAGAAACTGCCTTAAAGGTACTTCCTACCCCTCAAAAAAACGCTGTGGAAACACCTAAAGCTGTGTCTTATGCTAAGCAAAATGTTAAAGATTCCGATACCCCTAAAACACAATTGCTTTCTTTAGAAACAACCAAAAAAAATGGGGTTTCTGCATTTGTTGATATCGATAGAATTCATCAGCTCTTTACTACGGGTCCTACCCAACTTCCTATTGTTGAAACAATTGGTTATTCAAGTAAGGTGGAGTGGTTAAAAGGGCGTCCGGCTTGGATTGCTGATTATGCTTCTCATTTTGGGACATCACGCCATTTTATTGCCCGCAGCTTAAATGGGAAACCAGATTATTTTACTCAAAAAGTTCTTGCAGGCAGCCGTTTTAATGTATTTAAAAAAGATAAAAATATTGATTTCCATCTTTTAATTGATATTTCAAAATGTAAAATGGCCTTCTACTACTTTGACCATGACACAAACGAAAGAGTTTTATTGAAGACCTATAAGGTGGGCTTAGGTAGAATCGATAGCCGTAAACCTTCGGGAATCCTTACTCCTTTAGGCGATTACTCTATAGGCAAAAAAGTAGCTATCTATAAGCCTGGTACTGTGGGATATTTCCAAGATCATAAAATAGAAATGATTAGCGTTTTTGGTACTAGATGGATCCCTTTTGAGCAATTGGAGACCTCCACTTTTGGTCCTGCAAAGGGCTATGGTATTCATGGCGCTCCTTGGATAGAGGATAAAGAAACCGGAAAGCTTGTAGAGAATAGGGCCGTTGTAGGCGGTTACGAAAGCGATGGGTGTGTGCGCCTTTTATCTGAGGATATGGAAGAGCTTTTTTCTATTCTCATTACGAAGCCGACCTTTGTTCATATAGTTAAAGATTTTCATGAAGCCAAACTTCCAGGAATAGAAGTGGCAACACCAAAGAGGTAAATAGATGGCAACTTTAAAGCATGAGAAGCAAATTTTAGAATATGAAGAGACAATTGCGCAGGTTAAAGAGCAGAATAAAACCAATGAGCTTTGGTCTGATAGCGAAATTCTTAAGCTTGAGAAAAAGTTAGATCAGCTCAAAAAAAAGGTGTATGCAGAGCTCACTCCTTGGGATAGAGTTTCCATTTGTAGACATCCTGCAAGGCCAAGATCCATTGATTATATTCGCAATATATGCGAGAATTTTACAGAAATTTTTGGAGATCGCAACTTTAGAGATGACCCTGCAATCATTGCCGGATTTGCTCTTATTGATGGCGTAAAATTTATGGTAGTTGCCCAAGAAAAAGGATGCGATACAGAAAGCCGTTTACACCGTAATTTTGGAATGCCTCATCCTGAAGGGTATCGCAAGGCCATGCGCTGTATGGAGCTTGCTGCCAAGTTTAATTTGCCAGTGCTCTCTCTTCTAGATACTCCAGGGGCCTATCCTGGGCTTGCTGCAGAAGAA
The DNA here is from genome assembly GCA_013288075.1 of Chlamydiota bacterium. Lineage (GTDB taxonomy): Bacteria > Chlamydiota > Chlamydiia > Chlamydiales > Rhabdochlamydiaceae > JABDCQ01. The sequence continues at coordinate 10,863 of JABDCQ010000035.1, forward strand.
CGAGGTCAGGGCTGGGCTATTGCTAATAACCTTATGGATATGTCAAGACTAAAAACTCCTATTATTGTTTTACTCATAGGAGAGGGGTGTTCAGGCGGAGCCCTTGGCATGGGAGTAGGCGATTCCATTGGAATGCTTGAGCACGCTTATTATTCTGTGATTTCTCCTGAAGGATGCGCCTCCATTTTATGGAAAGATGCAGGAAAAAATGCCGATGCTGCAGCGACTTTAAAAATGCAGTCTGAAAATCTTTTAGAATTTGGCGTTATAGATACGATTATTAAGGAACCTTTAGGAGGAGCGCACCACAATCCTAAAGAAGTGTATCAGAATGTGAAAAAATTCATCCAAGATGAGTGGAATGTGTTAAAATCCATTTCTTTAGATGCTTTAATTGAAAGACGCTATCAAAAATTTCGTGAGATGGGTAAATTCTCTATAGACTCTGAAAGTTAAACTGCAAAACAATAGAAGAACATGAAATTATTATTAAGAGCCGCGCTTCGCAGCCGCAAACACTTTTCTTTACTTATCGTCACATTTCTTACGCTATTTGCGCTTACCGTTGCAAGTCAATTTGAAATGTTTGCCTTAGGTGTTCTTTCGAATACCGGAGTAGATTTTTTTGAGCTCTTTTCAAGTAAAAAAACGGAAGCGGCTCTCCCTGGTCAGGATTATGTTTCTCTTGAAGACGTCACTTCTAAATGGGACCAGATTGACAAAGATGGCTCAGGGGTTACCAAGCAAAAAGCTAATGAATATATTGGCTCTAAAGGCAAAGATTTAAACCCTTTGAATTGGGCATTAAGACAGGTAAAGCAAAAATTCAAATTCACAGACAACATTAATGCTCTTATTTTAGTTTTGGTAAGTGTTGCTGTATTTAAAGCTATTTGGCTTTTTGCAAGCCGTTATACAACGCAGCTTTTATCTATTCGTGTAAGCCGGGACCTTAGACAGCAATATTTTGAGCATATCCAGTCTCTTCCTATGAGCTTTTATCAGCAGCATAATATTGGAAGCCTTTCCTCAAGAGTTGTAGGCGATGCAGGGCAAATTGCTTCTTCCATTAATTCTTGCATCACAAACTATCTGCAGTCTCCTTTTACCGTTTTAACAAGCCTTGGTGTGTGCGTTTGCCTTTCATGGAAACTCTCTATGGTAGTTTTCTTTGGCCTTCCCATGATTGTCATTCCTATTGTCTTTTTAGCAAGACGCGTTAAAAGAGTGACGAAGCAATTGCAGAGCAACCAAGAGAACTTTGCTTCTGTACTTATTGACTTTTTGGCAGGGATTCAGACAGTGAAGATTTTTGCTATGGAATCGTTTTCCTTGACTAAGTACAAAGAACAAAATAATAGAATGGCTTACCTTGAGAGTAAAACAGCCAAGTACGGGCTTCTTACACGCCCCATTTTGCACGCTATTACAACTCTTTGCGTAGCAATTGTTGTTTTATTTGGTCTTTACACATTAAAAATGCCTTTAGCAGAACTCATTGTTTTTTGTGGGATGCTTCATTTAGCTTACGAGCCTGTGAAAAAATTTGCTGATGAAAACGGCAATATCCAAAGAGGTGCAGTAGCTGCAGAAAGAATGTTTGAAGTGCTTCACCTAAAGCCCTTAATTGATGATAGTGAAGATGCTATAGAGATAAAAGATTTTAAAGACTCTATTGAATTTGACCATGTGTGGTTCCGCTACCAAGGGGAATGGATTTTAAAGGATGTCAGTTTTACAATTAAGAAGGGCGAGCGTGTGGCAATTGTGGGCCAAACAGGAGCTGGGAAGTCTACTATTGTTCAGCTAATTCCGCGCCTTTATGAGGTTCAAGAAGGAGAAATTCGTATTGATGGTAAGCCTCTAAGAGCTTACACACAAAAATCTATTCGGGAACTCTTAGCTTTTGTATCGCAAAAACCGTTCCTATTTTTGGATACCATTGCAGCAAATATTGCTGTTGGTAAAGATTATTCTAAGGAATCTATTCAGGATGCAGCTAGAAGAGCCCATGCCGAAGAATTTATTGAAAGGCTCCCTTTAAAGTATGATTCCATTCTTGCAGAATCCGGACAAAATTTATCTGGTGGACAGCAGCAGCGCCTTGCTATTGCAAGAGCTCTTGTAAAAAACTCTCCTATCCTTATTTTGGATGAGGCAACATCTTCTCTTGATGCCTTAAGCGAAGTGAAGATTAAAAATGCGATCGCTAACTTGCCCGGAGAAGTGACCCAGATTCTTATTGCGCACCGCCTTGCAACAATTGAGCATGCCGATAAAATCATCTACCTAGAAAGAGGGGAGAAGCTAGCTGAAGGAACCAAGGATGAACTCCTAGAGACCTGCGAGCCATTCCGCCTCACCTGGGAAGCCCTCTACCGCATCGAATCCAAAACCGAAACTCTTGCCTCCCTCACCCCCGAATAAAAACCACAGAAAGCCGGAAGGAGAAAGAGAAATTTATCCTCTTTTTTTTCCTCTGTGGTTTCAAGTCTTTCTGTGGTTAAAAAAAATGCAAATCGTTGTACATTAAAGTGTTAGCAAAGATAAACCACAGAGACAAGAAACCACAGAGGGGGGAGAGAGGGAGGAAATTTTCTTTCTTTGTCCCCATTAGGGACTATGGTGCGTAGCCAGGGCGTGAATATAGACCGCTCGGCGACAAAAAGAACGATATAAATGATATAATGATATGAATGATGGAGAAAAAAATAAAAAATATCATTCTTATCATTTCCTTGCCGCCAATTCCTTAGAACCTTAGCCAAAATCATGAGTTTTATCCAACTTTTGAAGTTTCTTGGGGCCTTTGTCCCTAATGGAACAAAGAAAGAAATTACACTTTCTGTTGTTTAATTATTTTTTTAATAATATAATTAATGTTGTTTTTTTTGTATAATTATGCAAAAAAATAAGAGAATTATGTCCGTACAAAATGTTCAGAAAACGGGTATTTTGCTATCTCCCGAAATGGCGGTGGGTGAAATCCATTCCCATTACCTAGAAATAGATGTTTGTCAAACGGCTAAAACCACAGCGGATGTATTTTATCGTTTGATTTTGACCCTTCAACGCATGGCAGAAGATCTAACGGAAGATCCCTTAAAAATTGTGGCTTCTTTAGAAGTCATGGATTTTTTTGCGTCTACTCTTTTTCAAAGACCTGTTTTTCATATTCGTGATGACTGCTGTCTATCTTTTGAAATAAGTCCGAATCGCGTGGCCGTCTTGAGTGTCCTTAATTTCAAAATTGCAGAAGGACCGCAGAATCATCCCGGCCTAAACCCTTCTTGGCTTCCAGGTATTTGGGAAATCAAAGCGTGCGCAGGGAGAGAAAATATTTTTAATAGACTGAGCAAAAGAGAAATTAAACATACAGAACCCCCTAAAGAAAGTGTCTTGCAAATAAAGAAAAAATACCAAGATCTGTTTGCCCATTATATCCGAATGACAGAGGAAAAATTCCTAGAGGCGTTGGTTGAACCGGGTAGTCCCCTCATTGAGCAAATGATGCTTGAATTGTATGAGGCGGGGTGCGGATGTGCACTCCGTTTGTATAAAGATTTCCTTCAAAATGGATGGTTGAAAGTCGAACCCTTTGTGCAAAGGTGGAAGAGCAAAATTCAAGAAGATTTTGAAAAAGGGCAATTTGTTGCCATTCCTGCAATGGTTGATTTGATTGAGCATACAGATGAAAATGCTTCTGAAGATGTTGTTCAAAAGAGGCTAGCCATACTCATGCAACTAGCAGATCAGGGAAGCTCTGAAGCACAAACTGCTCTTAGTTTTTGTTATGAGTGGAATAAATTAAATAGCTTAAATAGCATTCTTTTAAAATTATCTTTAGAGGAAAGGTTAGATGGGTTAAAGCATTTAGCTAAACTAGGTTCACCTAGGGCTCAATACACCCTTGGAAGCGCATATTATCATAATCAGATTTTAGCTGATGCCTGCGCGTTTACAAAACAGGAAAGAGAAAACGGTTTGTTATGGCTTTTGGAAATTGAGCCCTGTCCTAATGCTTATGTCACACGCATCTTTTGGAACCCGGAGGATTTGGATTTTTCTTATACTTTAGAGCAAAGAATAGAAAAACTCTTTGATAGAGCAAAGCGTAAAGATATTCAGGCGTTTGACTTTTTATGGATACTTTATCAACAAAATCAATTGGGAAAATGCGCTATAGAGCTAAGCAACGAGCAAAGACTTAAACAAATGTGTGCCCTTAAGGATACCAACCCCCTTCTTTTTAATAATCGTGCTGTTGATTGTTTTAAGTACAACACTTTTGGTAATATCTCCCTTAATATGGGGGTTAAGCAGCGCCTTTTGTGGTTAGAGACTCAAGCTTTAAAAGAAAAAAATCACAGGGCAGCTTCTGTTCTTACATCGATTTATAAGAGCAATCGTTTTCCAGCAGAAGAACCCTTGGATTTAAGTTTTGAAGAAAGATGTCAAAAACTTCATGAGTTAGCCTTATCAGGTTATTCTGATGCAGCAGTTGTTCTTACGCGGTATTATCAAGGACAATCCCCTTCGGACCTTAAAGATGCAAAAGATAATACACTAGGTCTAAGCCTTTCTAAATTAGGTGAACTTACTTATGTAGGCCGTCATTTTTCGATCATTCAAGGTTATTGTGATAAGAGCGTTCGTCAACAAGTTATCGCCCTTTATCAGATGTTAGAGAGCCTTGAGTGATATATTATACAAAAAAATAGGGAAGTTATGTCCGTACAAAATGTTCAGAAAACTGGTATTTTGCTATCTCCCGAAATGGCGATGGGTGAAATCCCTTCCCATTACCTAGAGATGGACCTTCATCAAACGGCTAAAACCACAGCGGATGTGTTTTATCGTTTGATTTTGACCCTTCAACGCATGGCAGAAGATCTAAAGGAAGACCCTTTAAAAATTGTGGCTTCTTTAGAGGTTATGGATTTTTTTGCGTCTACGTTTTTTCAAAGACCTGTTTTTCATATTCGTGATGACTGCTGCCTATCTTTTGAAATAAATCCGAATCGCGTGGCAGTCTTGAGTGTCCTTAATTTCAAAATTGCAGAAGGACCGCAGAATCATCCCGGCCTAAACCCTTCTTGGCTTCCAGGTATTTGGGAAATCAAAGCGTGCGCAGGGAGAGAAAATATTTTTAATAGACTGAGCAAAAGAGAAATTAAACATACAGAACCCCCTAAAGAAAGTGTCTTGCAAATAAAGAAAAAATACCAAGATCTGTTTGCCCATTATATCC
>JABDCQ010000035.1:16213-19221 GCA_013288075.1 Chlamydiota bacterium
ACTGAGCAAAAGAGAAATTAAACATACAGAACCCCCTAAAGAAAGTGTCTTGCAAATAAAGAAAAAATACCAAGATCTGTTTGCCCATTATATCCAAATGAAAGGGGATAAATTCCTAGAGGAGTTGATTAAGCCGGGGAGTCCCCTTATTGAGCAAATGATGCTCAAATTATATGAGGCGGGATGCGGAGGTGCGCTCTTTCGGTATAAACATTTCCTTCAAAATAAATGTTTGGAAGTCGAACCTTTTGTGCAAAAGTGGAAGAAAAAAATTGAAGAAGATTTTGAAAAAGGAGAATCTATTGCCATTCCCGCGATGGTTGATTTGATTAATCATACAGATAGAAATGCTTCTGAAGATGTTGTTCAAAAAAACCTAGCCACACTAATAGAGCTTGCAGAGCAAGGAAGCTCTGAAGCAGAGCGTGCTATTAGTTTTTGTTATGAGTGGAATCAATTAAATAACATTCCTTTAAAATTATCTTTTGAGGAAAGATTAAATGGATTAGAGCATTTGGCTAAACTAGGTTCACCTTCCGCTCAAAACACCCTCGGACACGTATATTATCATAATAACATGGGCCATGATGCATGCAATTTTACAAAAGAGGAAAGACAAAATTACTTGTTAGGGCTTTTGGAAATTGAGTCCTGTCATAATTTTTATGTCACACAAATCTTTTCGGACTCAGGGGATTTGGATTTCCCTTATACTTCAGAGCAAAAAATAGAAAAATTGTTTGATAGAGCAAAGCGCGGAGATAATGAGGCATTTAAGTGTTTATGGACACTTTTAGAAGATGGCGAATACGCTAAGAGGCTTAATTTAAGTAACAAGCAAAGACTTAAACAAATATATGCCCTTAAAGACATCAATCCCTCTCTTTTTAATGAGCATGCTGTCGATTGTTTTGAGTTCAACACTTTTGATAATATCCGCCTTAATATGGGAATTAAGCAGCGTCTTTTGTGGTTAGAGAGCCAAGGCTTAAAAGAAAAAAATCACAAGGCAGGTTCTGCTCTTACATCGATTTATAAGGAAAACAGTTTTGGATCAGGAGAATCCTTGGATTTAAGTTTTGAAGAAAGATGTCAAAAACTTCATGAGTTAGCCTTATCAGGTTATTCTGATGCAGCGGATATTCTTAGGCTGTATTATCAAGGAAAATTCTCTCCGGACTTTAAAGATGCAGAAGATATAATGGATCAGGATACAATGGCTTCTAAATTAGATGAACTTACTTATGTAGGCCGTCATTTTCCGTTCAGTCAGAGTTATTATGCTACAAGCGTTCGTGATCAACTTATCGCCCTTTATACCATGTTGACCAACTTATCACCCTTATAACATGCTAAGAGCAAAAGCCTGAGGCCAACTCTTTGCGCGTCAGCGCCCTGGAGTGCTGCGTTTCCTATACGCAGCCCTGGCATGGACGATGAGTTTGAACGGCAGAACTCGGGTCCCTAGCAGGCTTATAAAAAGAACCTTAATTATGCAAGAGGTTGTTTGGGTATATTTAATGGAAATTTTGAAATGAGGTAAAGAGGGTAGTTGTAGATATCCCCATCGTGTTTTAAATTCATGGTAGTGGCTCTAATAAGTTTGGAGGGGGCGTACTTTTGCTGGTAAACAAGGAGACTCTTTTTCTTTTGGCTTGCTCCGGCCTTTACTTCAAGGGGGTAAATTGCATGGTCCCCTTCAATTAAAAAATCAATTTCGGCTGTACCTTCACTTGTCCAGTAATAGGGATTTCTATGTTTTGTTGCGATTATTTCTTGAGCTACATAGTTCTCTGTTAAGGCTCCTTTGAATTCTGTAAATAAAAGATCTCCATCAATAACGATTTGAGGAGAAAGGTTGCTTTGTGCTCCAAGCAGTCCTACGTCAGATAAAAAGATTTTAAAAATGTTGTTGTCAGCGTAAGCACTAAGGGGGAATTTGGGAGATTCCACTAGATAGCTTTTATGGATAAGTCCTGCATCAGCGAGCCATTGAATAGCTTCTTCATAATCTCTGCCCCTTGCGCTTTTTCGAATTTGGGCAAAAATAAATTTCTTATTTTCTTTTGCTAGCTGACGGTGGACTTGTTTCCAGACGGTAGTGATTTTCATTGTCTCATGTGCTGGTGCATGTTTAGCAAAGTCCTTTTCGTAGGCACTTAAGATTTCTAGTTGAATTTCTCTTACAACATCTAGTTTTTCATTTTTTACATATTCAGCGACTGCTTCAGGCATGCCTCCAATAAAAAAATACAGTTTTAGTAGCTGAAGCAGTTTTTCATGCATAGGGTTTGGAAGCGGTTCATAAGTAGAATATTGTTCTAAGAAGACTCTTGTTTTTTCTTGACCTATAGCACTGAGAAATTCAAAGAAGGTCAAGGGATACATATGTAGAAAGTTAACCTTTCCCACAGGAAATCCTTTTTCTCTTGCTGTTTTTACGCCTAGGAGAGAGCCTGCAGCAACAACGTGATACTCATTTGCTTCTTCGCAAAAATACTTTAAGCTATTAAGTGCTTTGGGGCATTCTTGAATTTCATCTAAAACTAAAAGAGTCTGATGGGGCTCGATCTCTATTTCTGTATGAATACTTAGAACTTTTATGAGTTGCTTGGGATCTAGAGTCCCATCAAAGTACTGGCTTAACCTTTCATCTTTTTCGAAATTTAAGTAAGCGGTTTTCTTGTAAGAGGTTTTTCCAAAATGCTTTAAAGCATAGGTTTTGCCAACCTGTCTCGCGCCATTTAATACTAATGGTTTGCGCCTTTCAGATTGTTTCCAGTCTTCGAGTAGCTGATAAATATCTCTTCTCATACCCTCAGTATAAGCATTTTTTAAACATAAAGGCAAGTATTCCTTCGTAAAACGTGCCGACTAAACACTTTTTTCGTTGGAAAAACGTGTTTAGTCGGCACGTTTTTCCATAGAAAAACGTGGTTAATTTCCTCAAGACATTGATACTTAGTTATTATGGTTTTTTGTTCGATTTCACTCCGTGTTCCACCTTC
>JABDCQ010000036.1 GCA_013288075.1 Chlamydiota bacterium
AGTTCGCGTAATAAAGGCCTATAGCAAAGCCTCTAAAATTGTCGGAATTTCTTCCAAGAGCTGAAAACCAGGCGCCTCCAATTATTCCAAGAGAGTCAGTAAAATTATATTCTAAAGAAGGAGTAAAACTTAACTGTTCAGAAGAAGGGGATTTAGAAGTTGCAGGCCTTCCTGTTTCATCTATTCCATTTTGTCCAGTAAAGCGGGTCTTATTTTTATGAATATAATAAGTATCCATTGCAAAAGCCCAATTTTGAGTGAATGTGTACTCAAAACTAAAAATCCCATTAAATGTAGCTCCTTGATACACCTTTCCCCTTGTTCCAAAGCCTCCTCCGTAAGTATTAAAGCCCTTGACATGTACAGGGGGAGAGAAAGCAGCAATAAAATCAAGGTAAAGACTTAAATAATGCTTATTCGGAAGCTTGAGAAGCTTATATAAAATCATTTGAGCATTCGATTGAAAAACTCCATTACCAGTAGAATCCGTTTTCTTTTTATGAGGATTTAATTTTTGATATTTCCCTAGGGGAAAAGTTTCGCCTACACTAACCTTTATCCCTGGAAACCATTTATACTTATCGGGGAAAATGAGCTGGTAATCCAAAAAACTACTAAAATCGCCTAAATAAGTAAAAGATTGCCCTTGAGTTTTGTTGTAAACTACTTGCGGAATAAGAAGGACATCCACTGTCTTAGTAATTCCATAATACAAAAAAACAGGAAATACTATGTTATGAAAATGAGGGATAGAGATAGATTTCCAATCTTTATTATATTCCCCAGTATTTGTTACAGAATAAACATAAGGAGCAATTTCAATTTGTCCTTTATCCATTACTGTTCCAGAAAAAGTAAGCAAAGGACCTGTAAGCCAAGGGCCACCCGGACCTGTTTCCTCAGCCGCTTGAAGAAATAAAAAGCACAACAAACAACTTATAACTAAATACAAACACCTGCGCATCACTCAAAATTCCTTAAAAGGATAATAAATAAACGATACAGAGAGGTTATCTCTGCATCGTTTTATCTTATCCTAACGGACCTAATTAGTTACAGCACTTAGGCTCACATCTAGGTTGCTCACATCTAGGTTGTGGGCAACATTTAGGTTCTGGACAGCACTTAGGTTCTGGACAGCATTTAGGTTGTGGGCAGCACTTAGGCTTAGGGCAGCATTTAGGTTTGCAGCACTTAGGCTTAGGGCAGCACTTAGGCTTACAGCATTTAGGCTTTGGGCAACACTTAGGTTGACAAGGCTCACATCTAGGCTTGCAACAATCAGAAGAAGGAGCTGGTGCGCATGTGCCGCCATTTCCATTTCCGTTGCCGTTTCTATAGCCATTTCCATTTCTATTGCCGTTGTTATCCATGTTATCATCATTATCCATGTCACTATCCATGTTGTTATCTTGCATAGTGTTTTGATTTGATGATGGAGCTGTTTTTGATGCATCAGCTGCAAAACCTTGACCAGCCATCATTGCAAGAGCAATAATCCCAGCGCAAATTTTTGTTTGAATTTTTAACATAATAAATTTCCTTTGTTCTAATTTTTGTACAAAAAACTAAAAATTTTCCGGATACTACACCCGGGCAGTGTTACACTTATAAGCTTTCCACCCCAGGGGGAGCAAGAAGCCTACTTTTGCATCACTCTATAATTCATAAGTTACAGCTAAAGTAATTACTAGTCAAGAAAAGTTTATACATTAATTAAAATAAAGTAACGTAAATTACTTATATTAAGAAACCTCGCAGAAGAATTCTGCGAGGCTGTGAGACTAACCTAAAAGCTCCTTCATTTTTTTCTCAACAGGGACTGCTACCGAGAAAAATCCTCCATAAGCAAGCCATCTAGCAAATAATCCTGCCATAGGCTTAGAGGCAATAAAATTACTGAAAGAAACCTTAACTATTTCTGTTATGCGCGCCACAATCTCTTTTTTATCGCTTGTCGCTATAGGGTGATACTTAAAATTCGCTTGCATACGCGTTTTTAATGTATCCGATGGATGCGTTGCTGTTGCCCCTCCTATTGCTGTAAAAAAAGGATATTCAGCTGAAAAAGCAAGCCAAGAAACAGTAAACCCAATTTCTCTTGGAATTGTCGGAATAATCCCCCTAAAAAACCCTTTAACCCCATAAGTGTTATAAATATAGGAAGCCGCCTCAAACACCTTCATTTTTTTCTCCTGCATCACTACTTGCAAAAGCTCTGAAGGACCCACAACAACACTTCCTGCAACGCCGCCGCAAGCTGCTGCTAGCATTTTCTCCCCTTTAGAAAGAGGCTTCTTTCCACTTTCAGAAAGATAGTTTTCAACGCCTTTAGCCACACTAAAAGAAATAGCGGTAGCTGGGAATGTAAAAAGGCTCACTTGAGTTGCCCCAGTAAATAGGCGTCTAGGATCCTGAACAAATATCCTTAAGGTATTTGCTGTAGCTAATAGCATGTTTTGCAAGTGTTTATAAGAAAACTTGGAAACTTCGTGCTGAGGAAGGCCCTTGGAAGCCGTCTGAAGCGCAATTTTGATATTTATAGGGGCAACAGCTCCCCACATTCCCGCGGCTCCAGAAGCTCCCCCTATAAAGATCTGCTTACCCATTAGCGCATAAGCGCTTGGCACTTGAGGCTTAGGTGTATCCATCACTACAGGCTGAGGCGCCGGTGATCTATGTTGTTGAACAGAAACAGTCATGACAATTCTCCTATGTTTTTTGACATTTTGTTTATTTTAAAATTAAGATGTAATGGAAAAAAATAAATATATGTTTGTGCCTTAGGGCACAAGAATAGGAGAGAGAAGGAAAGGGACTAAGTTAATAAACTGATAATTTTTCATAAAGTCTATTATAAAAAACTGGGGCCATTTCCCGCAAGGCCTAAATGTTACCAATTGGTTTTCCAGCAGTTGCATCTGCCTATGGGCATTACCTCAAAGCGCTCTACCCTCTGGTAAATGCGCAAATCAGACACTCCGCAAGGCCCATCGTTTTGGCAAGCAATTTCATAGAAAGGAAGAGAGACAATAAATTCCGCCTGATAAAGCGTTTTAAATACAGGATCGTAGCTAACCCTTAAATCTAAAGCCAAGTAATCCTTATACTGGGGTCTAAGCCTAAACTCTCCCCCTAAAGTCCTTCGATGACACTTCCCTGCAACATAGTAGGGGCCCCCTGCTGCATAAAGAAGGAAATCGCAGGTTTCTACAACAATATAACTAAGCTCAGCATTGAAGCCAAAAGCTATAGCCTCTTCTTTCCTGTTAGTCGCTTCAAAGCCCCCTTCAAATTCATCAAAGACACACGTCATCTTACGCTCTTTTACCCCAAGAGGCACATACGCATTGGCCCTAAAATCCCACCTGCAAGGCCCAAGAATCTCCACTCCAAATCCTAATTGATTGAAGTTTCCTTGATTTCCTTCCCTATAGTCGTAAAACATATTAAAGCCTAAGATCTCACAGAAGCAGCACCCATCAGGAATATATCTCGCAATTAATCCCACATTGGCTGCATAGGTATTGTCATCAAATCTATGCCCTCTTAAATCAAGCATAGGAAGAAAACTTCCCTGTCTATAATCAGGGGCAAACAAAAGTCCAAGGGTTGTATAATCGGTTGCAAAACCAATCCCTTCCTCGCTCCCCTCTACGTGACTAATAAATACACGCTTAGGAATAAACGACAAGTTGTCATAGCAGCAGCAAATAGGCTCATACGCGCGCTCTTCCTCCTGAAAATTGCGCGTCTCTTCCACTCTAACAAGCTTTTTCCCCCATGCAGCATATAAAGACCTGCCCACATTCCACAAAATAAAGGGAATTGTCACAAGGTAAACAAGTAATATAAGAAGGCTTAATATCTTTTTCACCAATTTGTCTTCCAGCAGTTACATCTTCCAAACGGCATCACCTCAAAGCGCTCTACCCTCTGGTAAATGCGCAAATCAGACACCCCGCAAGGTCCATTATTTTGACAAGCAATCTCGTAAAGAGGAAGAGAGACAATAAACTCCGCCTGATAAAGCGTTTTAAATACAGGATCGTAGCTCACCCTCATATCTAAAGCCAAATAGTCCCTGTATTGAGGTCTAAGCCTAAATTCTCCACCCAAAGTCCTTTGATGACATTTACCCGCTACGTAGTACGGACCTCCTGCTGCATAAAGAAGGAAATCACACGTCTCTATAACGATATAACTAATCTCAGCATTGAACCCGAAAGCTATAGCCTCTTCTTTCCTGTTAGTCGCTTCAAAACCTCCTTCAAAATCATCGAATACGCACGTCATTTTACGCTCTCTTACGCCAAGAGGCACATAGGCATTCGCCCTAAAGTCCCATCTACAAGGACCAAGAATCTCTATTCCAAATCCTAATTGATTAAAATCTCCTTGATCGCCCTCCCTATAATCATAAAACATGTTAAAACCCAAAATTTCACAAAAGCAGCATCCATCAGGGATATATCTACCGATTAATCCCACATTGGCCGCATAGGTATTATCATCAAACCTATGCCCCCTCAAATCGAGCATAGGAAGGAAACTCGCTTGCCTATAATCAGGCGCAAAAAGAAGTCCAAGAGTGGTATAATCGGTTGCAAAACCAATTCCCTCTTCACTCCCCTCAACGTGACTAATAAAAATGCGCTTAGGCAAAAATGATAAATTATCATAATTGCAACAAATAGGAGGCCGATCCTTCTCTATAAAAGAAGGAGTATCCACATCTTCCTCTGGAGGATCTGCATAGGCATCCAGAGGAGGTTTTTCTACCTCCTCATAAGAAATCTCTTTAATAGGAAGCTCTCTGTAAATAACATCCTCAGAAGGCTTTTCTACCTCCTCAAAAGAAAGCTCCTTAACATGTAAATCCGCCACATGACAACAAGCCGACTCAGGAGGTCCCCGAGCCCTATCCATACCCCTGCAAGAAGCAATAAAATCTTCACCTTCTTTTTCAAATACTTCAAGGATAGCGGCAGGAGGCTTGACCGAAGCATTCCCCCGCTCTCGCTTGATGCTCATTAAAAAAAACTCTTTTTTCATACACTTAGGAAGATAAGAAACTTTCTCTTGAATAACTTCTTCAAAAAAGTCATCCCTTCGAAAAAACAAGGCATCAGATGAAAAATTGACAGGCTCTTCCATAACATCTTCTGAAGAAAAAAACCGTTTTGACCAGGTATGCAGAGACGTTCCCGTATTCCAAAGAATAAAGGGAATAGTAACAGTATAAATAAGTAATATTATACGGCCCAAAAAATGCTCCACTCGGTCAAAATGGATCGACATCCCCAAAAAAACTCAGGGACTTAAGCCTCTTCTACAATTAAAATTATTTCTTTACAACGAGCTTTTAAAAATAGAGCTCTTGCATATTTTTTTTTGTTAAGATAAATTTAACGCTCTCTACTTATTTACTGGAGTCCTCATCATGTTTCGTTCATTTTTTGCTCTGATTCTTCTTTTGCTACCTATTTTAGCTACAGCAAAACAAAAAATTTGCCTTAATATGATTGTCAAAGATGAAAGCCAAGTCATTAAAAGATGCCTCGATTCTGTAAAACCGCTCATTGACTATTGGGTAATCGTTGATACAGGTTCAAAAGACGGCACTCAGGGAATCATTAAAGCTCATCTTAAAGGAATCCCCGGAGAACTTCACGAGCGTCCCTGGAAAAACTTTGGAGAAAGCAGATCTGAGGCCTATAATTTGGCTAAAGGGAAAGGAGACTATATCCTTTTTATGGACGCCGATGATATTTTAACTTTTGATCAAAGCTTTACACTCCCTGTTCTTACGCACGATCAATATAACATGTGGAGAGGAACAGAAGAATTTTCTTATTTAAAACCTCAAATAGTTAAAGGAAATCTTCCCTGGAGATGGGTGGGCGTTACTCATGAGTATCTCGATTGCCCGCAGTCTCATACAACAGCTATTCTAGAGCATGTTAAATATGTTTCTTGTGAAGGAGGCGCTAGATCTTACGATCCAGAAAAATTTCTTAAGAATGTTGCACTTTTAGAAGAGGGACTTAAAAAAGAACCTCTAAATGCAAGGTACGCATTTTATCTGGCAGAAAGCTATAGAGATGCAGGAGAAAAAGGAAAAGCTCTTGAATGTTTCCAAAGAAGAGTAAACATGGGCAATTGGAATGAAGAGGTCTTCTGGTCCAAATTCCAAATTGCAAATCTGATGCATCAGCTTAAGTTTTCTTCTAAGGTTGTGGTTGAGGCTTATAAGGATGCTCACGAATACCGCCCTCATAGATGCGAGCCTATTTACCATCTGGTAGATTTCTATAATAATCAAGGCCAATACGATAAATCTTATCAGGCATTAAAAGCTTACTTAGCGCTTCCCAAGCCCAAAGAAAAAGATTTTCTTTTTAATGAAGTCTGGATTGACAAGTATGGACTTCTTTTCCAACTCTCTATTTGCTCCTACTATGTAGGAAAATACCAAGAATCTATCGATACTTGCAATGAGCTTCTTGCCATGAAAGATTTACCAGAAGATTTCCGCAAGTTAACAGAAGCCAACAAGGTTTTTCCTATGGAAAAACTTAAAAGCGGAAGCGCTCCTGCTCTAAAACAAAAAGCACAATGAAAAAACACCTCTTTGTCCTTCTTTTCACATGTAAGCTTCTCTTTTCCTATACAGATCAGGATCTTGAGGAGCTTTGGTCCTCCATTACTGACATTAAAAATCCTACTCTTATTGAATATAAACTCATTGAAAACTATTTTAAAACCTCAAGGCCATACCTAGACAATCTCAGACAAAGGGCCCTTATTAACCCAGGCTATAACCCAAGGCTAAACCTTATCCTCAATTTCAAGCTGCTTGGGCCCCATAACGAAATGCCCCTTTTTGAAAAACACAGCTTTAACATTAAGCAGCACTCTAAAAATAGATGCATCCTCCTCTTTGCTTCTTTCAATGGAATCTACCAAGATAAAGCCCGCAAACTTCTTGCCCAATTAGAAAAGCGAGGCTATAGCGGACATGTCCTATTGCGCATAGGAGGATTTCCTAATACAGAAAATGGAGATCTAACCCTTAGCCACATCCCTTACGCTTTTAAACTCGCCTTTCTTCGAGAAGCAAAGTCGCTTGGCTATAAGGAAGTTCTCTGGCTAGACACAGCCATCCACCCTCTTACCAATTTAGAAACCATCTTCCAAGAAATCAAAAAAACCGGCTATTTTTTTACAAGCGTTGGATCGCTTCAAGACAATGCAGAAAATCACTTACCAGAAGCAGCTGTTGCTCTCAATCTTAATACAAACCTATATCCTCAAATCCCCCATATTTCCTCAGGCATTTTAGGCCTTAATATGGCAAGCCCCAAAGCTCATGCTCTTTTAGATACTTGGTATGAAGAGACTATAAAAGTTTATCCCAACGTTTCCTGGTTCCCCGAAGAACTGAGCCTTTCAACAGTGGCTTTTCGCCTTAACATGAAACCTTACAACTGGTTTGGACATTTTGTTTGTTCTGAAAGTGAACTAGGAGAACTTAAAAACCGCCCCTCTGTAATCTTATACCTCGACTCCAAAAGATAGTAGACCTAAATCGTTATCCTCAACTATCTTAAGAAAATCTCAAAAACCTATTTAAAGGCCCATCTTTATGAAACGAACACTACTTTTTATCCTATCTCTTCTAATTACAACACATTCAATGTCCTTCGGAGAATTAACGCCATTACAAGAAGTAAAAGGCGAAAAAAAAATCAAAGTCATTTATACAGCAGCTCTTTTAAATCACCTCTTTAAAATGAGAAAAGACGAATACATCAAATGTATTAAAATCCTCAATAATTACGGATATGAACCTTATGTTATAGAATCCTGTAAAGCTTCCTCCCCTTCTTTTTTTGAAGACCACACACCCTTTGTTTTTTATGCTAACACCAATGACTACAGCCTTAAAAATAAAGGCGTTAATGAAGCGAAAGCCATGATCAAAGCCTTCGAATATTACAATTTCGATGACGATGATATCATTATAAAAATAACCGGAAGGTACCATCTTGATAGTCCATACTTTTTACATGTTGTAGAAAACAATCAAGACGCCGATGCCTTTGGCAAATTCGATCCTATAGCTACTCTTACAGATAAAGGAAGAGTCTTTACTGGATGCTTTGCGCTAAGATGTAAATACTTTAAAGAATTTGTTAAAAACCTGGACCTAGTAAAAATGGAAAAAGAGATGATCGACATCGAAAGGGAAGCCGCCGCTTACATCATGAATCTATCTGAAAAAGGCCATAAGGTGATCTTTCTAGATAAACTAGACATGACCGCTGGCATTGCGGGGGGCGGCAATGGGTTTCCAAACTTCATCCATCTATAAACTAAGCACTACAACATAGGTTATATGAAAAATAAATCCCCAAATAAGATTGCTATTTTTTTTCTTTTTTATCTATTTACTATACCAATGAATTCTTATAGTGTAGAGATCACTGAAAATATGGAATTAAAAGATGTATACGAAGAACATTGCAAAGAACCTTCAGACATCAATGAACATTTACCTGTACTATGCTCTCTTGCAAAAGAGTGCGCAACAGTGGTTGAAATAGGGCTAAGAGGAATGGTTTCCAGCTGGGGAATCCTTGAAGGATTGGCAGAAAATACAGCTACTACTCGCTCTTATATTGGCATAGATTTATACACTCCTCCTGATCGTATACTAAATGCAGCTAAAAAACTTTCAAATACTCATGGAATTTCCTTTAGATTTTGGCAAGCTAATGATCTTTACATTACAATCCCTCCTGCCGACATGTTATTTATCGATTCTTTGCATACTTATATACATTTGACCTATGAACTAGAAAAATTTTCCCCGTTTATTAGTAAATATATAGCAATGCACGATACAAGCGAACCTTGGGGAAATGTAGA
The DNA here is from genome assembly GCA_013288075.1 of Chlamydiota bacterium. Classification (GTDB taxonomy): domain Bacteria; phylum Chlamydiota; class Chlamydiia; order Chlamydiales; family Rhabdochlamydiaceae; genus JABDCQ01. Next base: position 8,935 of record JABDCQ010000036.1, read on the forward strand.
AGATGATTACTACCAAGGAGACTACTCAGAATATCCGGGATTTTGGGACAGAAAGAAAAAAGGGCTTTGGCCCGCTGTGAAAGATTTTCTAGAACGCCATCCGGAATGGGTCTTGTATGAAAGGCGATTTAATAATCACGGATTTACCATATTAAAAAGGATTTCTGAAGAATGAAAGTCATTTTTTGCTGTATATTCATATTGAATTTCCTTACTACAAAGCTTTTTTCTGAAAAAACCAATGAGAATAGTCCTACAGTATCGCTTGTTACAGGGGGCGCTGGCTTTATTGGCGCTCATGTAACAAACGAATTAATTAAAATTGGACATAAAGTAATTGTCTTAGATGACCTTAGCGGGGGGGCTGAGGAAAATGTTCACCCTCAAGCTATCTTTATCAAAGGCTCCATTGAAGACCGTGATCTACTTGGTGAGCTATTTTCTTCTTACCAATTTGATTATGTATATCATTTAGCTGCCTACGCAGCTGAAGGGCTTAGTCATTTTATTAAACGGTTTAACTATACAAATAATCTAATTGGCAGCGTCAACCTAATTAACGAATCTATAAAACATAAAGTGAAATGTTTTATCTTTATCTCTTCTATTGCAGTATATGGCAAAGGCCAAGTTCCGCTTCGAGAAGATATGGTTCCCCTACCTGAAGACCCCTATGGAATTGCAAAGTTAGCCATCGAGCAAGAACTACGCGTTTCTCACGATATATTCGGCCTAAATTATGTCATTTTTCGTCCTCATAATGTCTATGGAGAATATCAAAATCTAGGAGACAAGTACCGAAATGTCATCGGAATTTTTATGAACCAACTGATGCAAGGAAAAAGTCTTTCTGTATTTGGAGATGGACTGCAAAAGCGCGCATTTACCTACATAGGGGATATAGCGCCTTATATTGCAAATTGCATTAACGTTCCTAAAGCCTATAATCAAATCATCAATATTGGTTCGGATCAAGAATATACCGTTAAAGAACTTGCAAAACAAGTCATGGAAGCAATGGAAATTGAAAGACAAATCACCTATTTAGATCCACGCAAAGAAGTTCAAGATGCTTATAGCGATCACACCAAAGCTAAAGCCATTTTTGACATACAGCATCAAACCTCTTTAAAAAAGGGGTTATCCCTTATGGCAAATTGGGCAAAAAAAGCCGGCATTAGAAAAAGTAAAAAATTCGAGAACATTGAAATTCACGAGAACCTACCACCCTTTTGGCTACAAGAATAGAAAAAAGAAACAAAAATCATTTTAATAAAGGAAACAGTTTGCAATGACTAGAAAAATATTCTTGTATTTCTTAGCTTCACTTTTTATTAATGATTCTTGCTTTGCTTTTTTTATGAAAAATTCAGAATTTTTAGAAGTAGGGAAATGGACCTATGGAAATCCTGCAATTGCACCAGGAATATCAAAAGTAAAAATTGGAAGTTTTTGCTCCATTGCTTCAGACGTAGTGATATTAGCCGGAGTAGAACATAGAACAGATTGGGTAAGTACCTTTCCTTTTACGGCATTCCTTTCCGATTGGCCTGAAGCACAAGATATTTTAGGCCATCCCGGAACCAAAGGAGATGTCATTATTGGCAATGATGTATGGATTGGTCAAAATGCTTGCATTCTTTCAGGAGTTATAATTGGAGATGGCGCTGTAGTAGGAGCCTCTGCCGTTGTCACTAAAAACGTGCCTCCTTATGCAATTGTAGGAGGAAATCCTGCTAAAATAATAAGGTACAGGTTTGATGAGGCCACCATTCAAAAATTATTAGAAATTGCTTGGTGGAATTGGACTGATGAAGAAATCGGAGTCATTATTCCTCTATTACTTTCAGATAATATCAATGAGTTTATAAACTATTGTGAATCTCCTCAAAAACCCACGTCTACAAAAAAACCTTTTTTTTATTTATGGGAAAACAATAACAAATAAAAAAAACCCAAAAAAACAAAATGGTTTATATGAAGTATCTTAATATTTTTCTTATCACATTCCTCTTTGTAAGCTTTCTGCAAGGTGAAAATAGTTATAAATTTGAAGGGTATTCTCAGGAGCCTGATGGAGAACGCAGACTCATACAGATTGCAAGACTCCTACATTACAATCCCGTAATATTGATAGTTAATCCAACAAAAGAAATTGTTGAAAAATGTAACGTTTTTTTTCCTAAAGGAACCCTGCTTTCCTATTCAATGGATCAACTAGTATACGATAGACCTATTGATTTAATTTGGTTAAATTGCAAGGACTCAGAACTTTGTATTCTCAAAACCTTAAATAAACAATTACAAACAGCCACAATTATCTATACAACAACACACTTTTCCAATCACATAGAGTCAAATTATTATCATCTAAAAACTTTCTTAGAACAAAGAGATTTTGCCTTATTTGGACATTGGTACTGGGAAGAAAAAGGAGGAGAAGCACTTTTTTTAAAAAGCAAAATCTATGATGCTGCAATGAGATCTCTAAGCTTTGGCTCACAAAAAACCAAATTGGCCCTTCCCTATATTCCACAATCAAATCTTGAATCGTTTTTCCATAAAATAGAAGGCAAATCCGATAACCATTCACTAAAGCACATCGATTTTATTTATATGATCAATCTGGATGAACGACCTGAAAAGTTTGATTCAGCATTAAAATGTTTAAATCCTTATGGAATTAACCCTTACAGATTTTCTGCAGTTAATGGATGGAAATTGCCTTACAACGTCCTTGATCAAATTGGAGTAAAGTTTTCTCCTTTGCTAAAATTTTCCTCTTGGGAATCCGATGAAAAATTAATGGGGACCGTTTATCGAGAAAGTGACGGCAAAAGTTATATGTCAAATGAATTGATGCAAGAAATAGGAACAAGCTACTTTGCTTTTGGAATGGCGCGTGGAGCGATTGGATGCATCTTAAGCCATTTATCTGTACTACAAGACGCCTATGATGCCGAATATAAAACCATCTGGATAATGGAAGATGACATTCAAGTAATAAAAAATCCCCTCCAACTCTCATCCCTTATTGAAGAATTAGATCTCATTGATCCCGATTGGGATATTTTATTTACAGATATTGACTCAAAAAATAAAGAAGGACAGCACGTTCCTTGCCGAGCACTTGCCGTAAGGCCAAATTTCAAAATGGAACCGCTCGAGCACTTTCTTAAAAAATTTTATCCCGCAGGAAAAAACTTTCGAAGGATTGGTATGCGTTACGGCACTTATTCAATGATTATTCGGAGATCTGGCATCGAGAAAATTTTAAATCACTTTAAAGATCATTCGATTTTTCTTCCTTATGATATGGACTACTGGCTTGAGCCAAGCATACGCATGTACACAGTTAATGAAGATATTCTTTCAACTCTTCCCGAAGCATTTTCAGATAATGGTGCTCCCAATTACAACCAGAGAATTTAAAGGCCTCTCTTTGAGGATTCATTCTCAAGTAATTTCGTGAAGTATGTTTTGTAAGTAACCTTCATAGCCTCTACGTTTTCAATTGGAGCTCTAATCATAAATAAATTATCTAGTAAAGTTTTCTCTTCTATAATATCATGATAACCCGATGCAAATGGATTTATAATAATTAAACTAAAATCTAGAGAAGGAAACCGTTTTTCAATGGCATTATAAAGCTTTAGTGCATGTTCAGGAGTAATTTCAACATTGTCTTTGGACTTAAAAAATCTATTCTCATCATCATCGGAACGAATATAAGCAGCCCTCAAAAAACACACCTTCCCCTCATAATGATTAAGATTTCTAAACCGTTCAATCCTTCTTTGATATTTAGATCTTAAAACTTCTAAGTTTGCGAAAAACTCCTCTTGCTTCCACCCTCCTTCATGCACAAATTCAATATGATAACAGTCATTCAAAAGAGCTGATCCATTAGAATTAGGAAAAAGACATCTGACATCTAGAAAATGTAAAAAATCTTCTTCTAATATTCGAATAAGCTTTTCTCCATCAAGTGAAACTATCCAATCAAATGGAAAGGCCGCTTTTCTAAAACCTGTTACACGAGAAAAATCTGCTGGACCACAATAAGAGCCCAAACTAATAAACAAAGTTTCTTTAGATAACAACTCAATATTTGTATTTTCTTGCAGATCCTCTACATCACAATGTCCGATATTGATTAGGCTAAAAGAAAATAAAACCACAGTTAATATTTTTACCAAAACAAGCACCCCCTCTTATTTATCTTCAGGCAAAAAACAGTCTCCTTACAAAAAATAAAAAAACCTTCTCTAATATATTTCTCTTATGTTATGAACTGTTTTGCTCCATAAAATACAACTTCTTAACCAAAAACTCATTTATTAAATAAATATTCAATTAAAGTGATCACGAATAAATACAAATCGCATCAAAAACACTTCCTATTTATTGTTTTTTTAATTAATATCTTTTCCTCAGATCAATTGGACAGCAATGACAATCTAAAACATTATCCCCCTCTCTTTATTGGATTAGGCTCTCATTGTGAGATTGCTGTTCAATTAAGGGAACACAACCTCAGAAAAGAGGCCTTTCCCTTTGATTGGATTCTCTCGTTAAATCACAACAACCTTATTAATTTATTAAATAACGACTTCGATTTTTTCTTAAATGAGGAATATTTTATTCAGCATCCCATACATCCCTCTATAGTTAGAAATTACTATTACGAACTTGAATTTGGTCATGATTGGCCCTTTACAGAATTATGGAGTAATTCAATCAGATTTAAAACTCAACTTCAAGGAATCCAATCAAAATATGAAAAAAGAATTTCTAGATTCAGAAAATTAAAAAATTACCCAGGAAAAGTCCTTTTTTTTCGCATTCCTTTTGATTTTGAAATTGGGCCAAATCCTTATGGAGCTCAAAGAGAATCCAACATAATAACTATAGGGCAAGCCCAAGAGTTAAAAGCTGCTCTGGATCATTATTTTCCTCTTTTAAATTTCACTCTTGTAATCTTTAACTACCATGAAGAAAATACTCCTATAATAAATCAGATCAACGGTGTAATCGAATTTAAAATAAAAAAATCAAACAAAAACAATTCCTACAATAACGCATTTAAAACTATTCAGGAATTACAGAAACTGGATGATTTACTTTTGTTTTAACAGTTCACATGACGATAAATATTCACGATTTCTCGGATCCTGACGATGGCCTCCGTTAGGCCCATTTCCGTATTTTGGATGTCTATAAAGCTTTTCCACATTATTCATATTTGTAAATTCAAGATTTTTCTCTTTTAAAAAATCATCTCGCACAAAAAAAAGATTGGTGCCTGTTTTTTCTGCATAGACAAGGGAATATCCTTTAGATCGTCCCAATTGATACATTGCAAGAATGCTGGCTCCAAAATAATTTGACCCGTCAGAACAGAAAAAAGGACGGTATTTTACAACTTTATCTTCATGAGGTAAATGGGTGGCATTATATTCAATGACTACAACTGACGGCCTATATTTCTCATCAATTGCTTGCCAGACATAGAAATCATTATAATCAATATCTATAGACAAAAGATCTAAATTATAAGGAACTTGATATTCATAAAATAATTCATTAATGTTTTCTGCGGTAATGAAAGCTTTATAAAGATTATAATGTGGATTTTCAGATAATCTATCTAATAAAAGGCAGTCCCATCCTCCCAATCTAAAAAGATACGTGTTACTCCCTCTAACACCATCATCAGCACCAAATTCTACACAAAAACCAGAAGACTGATTAAGCAACATGAAGATCTTAGCAAGAACCCCGTCTTCTCCATTTTGGCTATAAATTGATTGTTCATATCGACTTAAATCAATCTCCTCCGATTGAAGGCTCCCCCAAAAAACAAGAAAAATAAAAAGCAACTTTTTGCACATAAAAACCTATCTTTTTTTAAATAAAATACAATTTCCACCATCAATTAATCTGACTACATCACAGGAATCTAAAAGAAGATCTATTGAAGGTTGTGCTTGAACGCTTAAAGAATCATTTAACCAAACATATCCTCCAGAACATACCTTAGGCAAATAAAGAAGCGTATCGGAAGTAAAACCATCTTCACTATGATCTCCATCAATATATAAAATATCTATTGTTCCAATGTCATCAGCAGCTTTTGCAGATGATTTTCTTATCGTTAAACAATAATTTTCTAACCCGTACTGTTTTAGTGAATTAAGATAATTGTTATATACACGATCTAAATTGACTTTACCCCACCAATTTAAATGAGCCGCTTCTTCTATTGGATCGAAATTTTTAATACATTCTAATTTATCCCAAGGATCAATAGCTATTACTAGACCGCTGTCTAAAAATTTTAATGCTGAAGCAACAGGAAAAAGGGATGCTCCACCAAATACGCCTATTTCAACACAAACTTTTGGTTTTACTTTTAAAACTAAATTAATAAAATTTTCCGCTTTTTCTTCTGAACACCAACCCTCTAAAGTCGGGAGCACTGTGCAAACGTATTGTTTTAATTCCCCCTCATTATTTATATGAGCATTTAAAAAAGAAAAAAAACAAAAAAACGACACAATGAATTTAAAAATATTTATTTTCATAATAGATCCAAAACTTATTTTCTATCTGTTTCGTACCAAGCAAGCTTCTCATACCACCAAAATTCGCCTTCATGACAAACCCTTAACCGGTGCGTAGAGGCAAAAGCTGTAACAGCTTTTGCAACTTCCCCTTCAGGACCGCCCAAATTCCAATCATCGCCACAAAAAAGGCCTTCTTTTCTAAGTAAAGGATACCAAGCGCTAATATCGCTTAACACCGAATTATAATCGTGCGCCGCATCGATATATATAACATCCGGCTTAATCTTTAATTCTTTAAATTTTTTTGCAGCTTCTACACTTGCTAGTCTAACAGGGATAATTTTGTCTTGAAATCCTGCATGAATAACATTAGAAATAAACTGCTTAAAAAGAATAGGAACCAGATTATATTCTGTTCGATTTCCAGGGTCTCTATGCTCACTTGATCCTAGCCAATGATCGACAGCAAAAATTGTTCCTCCTTCAGGAAGAATGTTTGCTAAAAATATAGTTGATTTTCCTGTCCAAGCTCCCACTTCTACAATCGTTTTAATATCCCCTTCTTCAATAAGAGGCTCAAGAGCCGAAGGTAAATTCCACCCGTGCAAATTTGTAGGCAATGTATCTATACTTTCATACACCTCCGGGTAGGGATCGGGAAATCCGTAATCATCCCCATAACAAATACTCAAAAGAAAAACAAAAAAACAAGATACCCTTATCATATTTAAAATCCTCTATTTTTTAATAAAAAACCAAAAGTTACCTTTAACCTCAACTTCAAGAAAACGGTGTCTAGAAAATTTCTGTAAAACCTTACTGACATACTCATCATTGACCATGTTTCCTGAAATTAGTGTTCCTTGAGGAATTTTCTTATAAAGCTGATCTAAATCCCACCATAGCTTATGCCGCAAATTCCCATGATCTAGATTAAGAGCGATTCTAAAATAGGTCAAATCCAAAAATACAGGGCAAGGCCAAATCCACAAGTTAAATACACACTCAAAATCCAAGGAAGGCTCAAAAACAGCAATTTTATGTCTACTTCTTAAAATAGAGAGATCTGCAAGATAGCGATCAAACGTTTGAAATGTAGAGAGATCTAACCAGTGATCGGAAAGAATTAACGAAGAAAGAGAAGGAAGGTTATTTGCAAGCTGTAAAGGGCGAATACCAGTTAAAGCTCCTTTGTAAATCATAAAAGAATAGGGGCCGGCTTTTTCAAGGATAGATAGAAGTGTACTTAAATCTTCTGGGGTAAATTTTGTCGCATCTAACCTGCTAAAATCGAGGTCATGATTTTTGACTTTTGCTTGGGTACTTTTAAGTTTTGCTTCCCAATAATCAAAATAGACTTTTTCTAATTTTAAATCCTTAAATTGCTCGCAGCTCTCTTCTAAAAACTTTTCGTTAACTTCATTCCAATCATGAACCTTGATTACAGGCAGCCCTTCATATAGGGGGTCTAAAAAGGTATGCTCTACAATAGGAACACAGTCTAAAGCTAAGGTCTCCCAAGTACGCACGCAATCGTGCTCTAACCCAAGCGGAGAGAGGACAAATTTGGAAGTTAGTAAATCGTCATAAAAGACAGGTCTGGGAGTGAAGTCCCAAGGAGTCTCACTGTGATTTCTAGAGAAACAATACGGTTCATTTTCAAACATCTTTACAATGGTATCGCGATCTCCATAAGGACGAGGATAATGACACATATAAAGAAAATGCTTTTTAGGAAGAGGCTTTTTTACAATCGCTCCAAGAAGATCCTTAACAACATCCGGATGCAATTGGAATAAAGCGAGATCCTGACCCATGGGAATCTGGAAAAGCTTAGGATGATAGCTAAAGATAATATTTCTACAAAACCATGCAGCTAGCTTAGGATCATAGAGAAGTTTTTTAATATCGGGATGTGGCAGCCAATTTCCCACATCAGAGGTTACAAGAATGTAAGGGTGCTTGATTTTATCATGCACATCTCTTGCAAACCACTCTAAATACCAAATGTTTAAGTAAATGATATCCCCCTGCTTTACAATATCCGGATCAAACGTCTCTGTTGTTTGGTCAATAATGATATCGCAAGCATTGCGAAATGTAAGATAACTAATAAAAGGATAATGTCCGGGATGCTCTCGTAAATCGGGCCAATTTGCATAGCGCTCTTGGGGGACAGAGAGGGACAGAGAGGCAAGGTTCCCCATAAAAAATATAGTGAGAATAGTAACTACTTTTGAAAGTACCAAAAGCTTCCTCTTGTTTCTATGGAGACATTATGCTCCTCTCTAAAAAAAGAAAGAACCTCGCTTACATATTCATCTTGGGCCATATTTCCACAAATTAATGTCCCTATTTTAATTTTGTTATAAAGATCATTTAAATCTTTTCTAAGGCTATGACGAAAATTGTCAAAGTTTATCGTGATAGCGGTTCTAAAATAGCTTAAATCAAGAAAAATAGGGCAAGGCCAAATCCACATATTGAAAATGGTTTCAAATTGTTTTTCAGATTCAAAAATGCGGACTTTATTTTTATTCTTAAGAAGTGTCCTATCAATAAGATACTCCTCAAAATCTTGATAGCCTTTTTTCTCTAACCAAGGATCGTAAAGAAAAATAGAGGAAAGAAAAGAAAAGGCACTCGCAAGTTGAAGAGGCTTTACACTCGTTAAAGCTCCTTTATAAACTAAAAAGGGCCTAGATCCCCCTTTATTTTTCAAAATAAAACCAAGATCCTCTAAATCTTCATGCTTAAATTGTGTCGCTTCCATTTTACTAAAAGCTAGGGGATCCTCTTGAACTTTTTTTTGTGTTTCTAAAAGAAGATTGTGCCAATAATCAAAATAGACTTTTTCAGATTTTAGACCTTTTAATTCTTCATACTTTTTTTTAAGGAAATCTTCTGTAATCTCTTCCCAATGATGAACCTTTACAACAGGCAATCCCTCATAAATAGGATCGACAAAAGTATGTTCTACAATAGGAATGCAATCTAATGCTAAAGCCTCCCAGGTTCTTACAGAATCTGTTTCAAGACCCAAAGGCGAGAGAACAAATTTAGAAGCTAGCAAATCATCATAAAAAATATTAACAGGGGTTTCTTGCCAATTTTGATCACTGTGATTTCTAGAAAAACAATAAGATTCATTTTCAAACATTTTTACAATTTTATCTCTATCTCCAAAAGATCTCGGATAATGACACATATAAAGAAGGTGCTTTTTGGCCTGAGGCTTTTTTACAAAAGCAGACAAAATATTTCTAATCACACTAGGGTTCAGTTGAAAAAGGGCCAGATCTTGCCCCATGGGAATAGGAAAAAGTTTAGGATGGTAACTGAAAATCATATTTCGACAAAACCACGCAGCTAACTTAGGATCATAAAGAAGTTTTTTGGTCGAGGGAAAGGGCAGCCAGTTTCCCACATCTCCTGAAACAAGAATA